>JAYVRO010000094.1:0-2358 GCA_043776165.1 Rubrivivax sp.
ATCACCTTCGTTCTCGCGATCTTCCTCGTCTACAAGGATGACCATGCGGCCAGCGGCCAGCTCGGCTGCCAGCTCGGGGATGGGGGAAATGGGCATCCGGGGATTGTAGGAGGGGCGGCCTGCGTCATTGGTGAGTGTCATTCGTGAACGTCATTCGCGTGAATGTCATTCGTGAGGTGACAGCAGCATCAAGCAACGCCAAGACTCAAAAGCAAAACGGCGAGCCCGAAGGCTCGCCGTGCAGGTGGTCTTGCTAGCGGTTTTTTAGCTGCGGCGGCGACGGGCCAAACCAGCCATGAGGGCGAGACCTACCAGGGCCATTGACGAAGGTTCAGGAACGCTGGTGCCTACAGGCTTCAAGTCGCCGACGATGAGGCTGTCCAGTCCAAAGATATCTTGGTTTCCCCGCGGGTCTTGCTGGGTGACTGTGAAATTGACGCTGAAAAAGACAGTGTCAGAGTAGATGCCGAAGAACAACGCTTGTGGTTCCGTGGTCCCTGGTCGCCCAACGACACCGCCTGTTACGGGGCCGACAGCGGTGTGCACAGCACCACCGTCCAAGCTCATGTCGATCGTTGCAAAGAAGTCGCCAAAATCGGTCAGATAAAAGCCGATGGCATGGGCCCCGCCTGGGATGTTGATTGTGAAACCTAGCCTTGTCTCGTACCAAGTTGCCGCAGCATTTTGGCTGGTGTCAAATCGACCGAGAAACGCGCCACCGCCTGTGAGCGGGGTATTGTCCAGGGCGCCGCCACCAGTTATGGAGCCGGCGCCGTTCAGGATCGATGTTTGGCCAAGGCTGAACTCTTCAGTCTTGACGTTGATCAGGCCACTCTGGAACGTCGAACGCGCATTGGCCACAGCGCCAGGAACCAGGAATTGTCCAAGCGCAGTGTGCGCGGCGTCGATGGCTACCGCGACGCCGTCCACGCCAACAAGGTTTGTGATTCCCGCATGCGAGGCAAAGGAGGCGACACCCATGGCACTGGCCAAAGTGAGCGCTCTACCAAATTGAAATAGGCCGGACATTGAGTTCTCCTTGGGACGGACGATGACGTAGATTAAGTTCTTACAAGCAAGAAAAAGGCCAGGATTAAATATCATTTAGAAACAATGGCTTATACAGCCTATCCGGCAATCCTGAGGGCCATGTGTCAAATCTTTCGACGCTTTGAGCGCCCCCGGTGCCCATTCAAGGCAAGACTTGGGCTCTGATTCTCAGGTCGCTGCCAATTTGCTGGCAGTCCATAAAGTGAAAGCGCGTGAGCTTTGCCAAGTCCACCGGCGGCTCCAGATTGGCAATGCCGTGGCCGGCGCCAATCAAGCTGGGTGCCATGTACATCAACACCTCGTCGACCAATCCGGCTTCGAACAAGTGGGCATTCAAGGTGGAGCCGGCTTCAACGTGAACTTCGTTGATCTCTCGCCGGGCCAATTCATGCATCAGAGCCAGCAAGTCGACTTGCCCGCCTGGGCCCAGCAATGTCAGGGTCTGCGCTCCTACCGACCTCAAATGTTGCGCCGCCACGCCCTGCGCGCTAGCGCCAACCACCAGCACAGTCGACGGCACCGAGAAAAGTCGCGCGCTGGTCGGCGTGCGCCAAGTTGAATCGACGACCACCCGCATCGGTTGGTTCGCGACATCAAACCCTCGGACGTCCAGCCGGGGGTCATCGTGAAGCACGGTGCCGATGCCCGTCAGAATGGCGGCCGCCCTGGCGCGCCAGAGGTGGCCATCCTGACGCGCGGCCTCGCCAGTGATCCATTGGCTGGTGCCATCAGGCAACGAGCTTCGTCCATCCATGGACACGGCGGTCTTCAACCGCACCCACGGGCGCCCGTGCTGCATTCGTGAGAAGAAACCTGCGTTCATTTGCAAAGCCAGCGACGCGATGGCCGTGTCTGCCATGTCGACAACGATGCCAGCGGCCCGCAGGCGGCCGATGCCCTGACCATTGACAGCGGGGTTCGGGTCACCCAAAGCCACCACCACACGGGAAAGGCCTGCGTTTATCAAGGCGTCGCAGCAAGGAGGGGTTCGACCAAAGTGCGCGCAGGGCTCGAGGGTGACCCATGCGGTTGCGCCCTTGGCTTGTTGGCCCGCCTCGCGAAGGGCCATGACCTCGGCGTGGGCCTCTCCTGCAGGCTGCGTGAACCCTTGGCCGAAGACGGCGCCGTCAGGGCCGCCGATGACACAACCCACCCTGGGGTTCGGGTCTGACTGCCCAATCGCAAGTTCTGCTAGCTGAAGCGCGCCAAACAAGCGCTCACGATCCAATTCGTTCAGCGCAGTAGTCAAGGCACGCTCAAACGCTGGGCTGATGGTGCCAGGTTGTCCCGTCGATCAGCGTTGTCAGG
>JAYVRO010000095.1:0-7698 GCA_043776165.1 Rubrivivax sp.
CAGGCCATGCAAGGCGGTATCGAGCGCTCAACCCGCTTGGTCAACCAGTTGCTGGCGCTGGCGCATGTCAACACGTTGGTGACACCGTCCGAATCGACCGAGCGGCTGGGCCTGTCCGCCCTGGTCAACGACGTGGCACGCACGCTGCTACCGCAGTCGCGCCGCAAGCGACAGGACTTTGCTTTTTTGGCCCCGGTGGTCGAGGTCTACGTGGAGGGTGTGGAACTGCTGCTGCGTGAGGCTGTCATGAACCTGGTTGACAACGCCATCCGGTATGCACCGGAGGGTGGCCACATCACGGTGACCGTGGATCAGCGAGATTCACAGGCGCGCGTCAGCATTTCTGACGATGGCCCTGGCATTGCGGCGGAAGAGCGGCCGCACATCGGCGAGCGCTTTCGACGTGGCAAGACAGCGCTGGCCGGTGGCGCCGGCCTGGGTTTGGCAATTGCCAAGGCCATCATGGAACAGCACCGCGGCGCGCTGCAGATTGCCGACGACGCGGCTGTGCCGGGTTTGACGATTCGGCTGCTTCTGCCCGTCTGCGACGAGGTGGAAAAACAAATCAAGATGGAACCGAACGAATGAACTTGTTTTTCCGAATCGGTTTCAGACGGTGGGTGTCCTGCGGCTGTCTGGCGTTGCCGGCCTTGCTGGCCTTGTCAGCGGTCGGCGTTCAAGCCAGCGAGTGCATTGCACCTGCAAAACCGAAAGCTGGTTTCGATTTGACCTGCGAGCTTGTCAAAGCCGGGCTTCGATCGAGCGACCCGCTGGCCGAGCCGATGACAACCAGCTACATGCCGGGCGGCATCGGGGCTGTCACGTACAACGCCATCATCACCCGGCGCAACGCCGAGCCCAACACGCTGGTTGCGTTCTCCGGCGGCTCGCTGTTCAGCATTGCGCAGGGGCGCTTTGGCAAGTACGGTGGGCAAGATGTCAGGTGGCTGGCCGGCATTGGCGTTGACCATGGCGTGATGATCGTGCGGCGTGATGCGCCCTTGCGCAACCTCGCGGACCTGATTGCCGCCTTGCGGCAAAACCCCGAGAAGGTCGTACTGGGCGGCAGCGGCACGGTGGGCAGCCAGGACTGGATGAAGGCCGCGTTGATCGCGAAAGCCGCACAAGTCGGCCGCAATGCCTTTAGGTTTGTCGGGTTCGAAGGTGGTGGCGAGGCCAACGCGGCACTGTTGAAAGGTTATGTCGATGTCGTTTCTGGTGATTATTCAGAAGCCCTTGGTTTGATTCGCAATGGTGCCGACTTGCGCATCCTCACCGTGCTGTCGGCGGCGCGCCTGCCCAACCAGGAGAAGCACGTGTTGACGGCCAGGGACGAAGGCTTTGACATCGTCTGGCCGAACATTCGCGGCGTTTATATGGGGCCACAGGTCAGCGATGCAAACTACCTTCGTTGGGTTGCTGCGATGAACGCGCTGCTGCAGAACCCAGCATTCGTCCAGCTTCGTGCTGAGAAAGGCTTGCTGCCGCTGGCCAAGACCGGGGCTGAATTCGGTGATCATGTCTCCGGCCTGTTAGGTGAATACCAGCGAATTCTGAATACTTCGGGCCTGGTGTTGCCTTCGCGCTGAACGGGCGCGGCAAGCTGCCCTGGGTTGACAGCGATTCGACAGCTATCGTTGCCTACGATGGCTTCTCGTTGCATGAAGCGAGACGCTCGTCAGCGTGACCCGAACCACAAGGAGACAAGCACATGCGCAACAAAACCGCCCTCACGCTGGCATCCATCGCCTGCCTGATGCCTGCCATACCGGTGCTGGCACAAAGCGATGCTGGCCAAGCCAAGAGCGATGCCGAAGCCCTGAATATCGTGGTCCAGGGCAAGTACCTGAGTCTGGCCGCTGAAAGTGCGACGAAGATCAATGTGCCGATCCGCGACACACCGCTGTCGGTGACCAACTACAGCGCGGACTTCATGAAAGCCATCGAGTCGGCCGAGACGGTGGACCTGTTCAAGTACATGACGGGCGTGAATCGCGGCGGGCAGAGTGCCTATGACCTGTCACTGCGGGGCTTCAAGACCACGTCCAACGACCGCAATGCGCTGATGACCGACGGCTTGCCTGGGCAGGTCTCGCGTTTTTCGTCGCCGCCGACGATCGGCGTCGACCACATCGAGGTGGTCAAGGGCCCCGCCTCGGTGTTGTACGGGCAGGCGCAGCCCGGTGGCTTCGTCAATATCGTGCTGAAGAAGCCGCAGGAAGACAGCGAGCGCTTTGTCGAAGTCAAGGGCACGACCTACCAGTTCAACCAGTCGTCATTCGGCGACATCACCGGCCACAGTGTTGGGCTGGACGTGACCGGCCCCTTCGGCAAAGGCAGCCAGTTCCTCTACCGCCTGGTGGCCGAGGACGCCGACAAGGACGGCTGGCGCAACTACACCTTCGACAAGAGCCGATACCTGGCGCCGAGCCTGACGTGGAACCTGTCCAAGGCCACCAGCTTGACAGTGATCGGCGAGTACCGGCATCGGGTCGGCGCGCAGGATCTGTACCTGCCCGCGCCCAGCCGCGAAGCGGCGAGGCTGCCAGCGCGCACCACGCGGCTTCAGGAGCCCGGCGACACGGTGAAGGAAGAAGGTTATGCCGGCACGCTCGTGCTGACCCACGCCTTTACCAAGGACATCATGCTGCGCATTGGAGCGCGCAGCGTGCGCAACCACGATTACACCAAGTGGTACGACGTGGTCTCGGTGTTGGCCAACCTGACGACTTTGCAGCGCCGCGCGCGCATCGGCGACAACCACCGCACCAGCGACTACTACGACCTCAGTGTGTCGTTCCCTTTCGAGACAGGCGCTGTCAAACACAAGCTGTTGCTGGGCGCCTCGGCCGGCTCTGACGAGCTTGACGCCAACCGCGTTCAGTTCGTCAACGGTGCGACCACCGGCGTGTTGGCCAACCCGGGGCCGGGCTCGTTGAACATCAACATCTACAACCCCGTCTACGGCCAGGCACCCGCGCACGAAAACCTGTCCGCGGGCACGTTCCAACGCCGCGTGACCGGATCCAAGCCGATCGGCGCCTTCGTCACCGACTTCATCACGTTGTCGGAGCAATGGAAGGCCACCCTGGGCCTGCGCTACGCACGTGAGAAGCAGACGTTCACCGAACTGACCTCTTCGGTGGCGCTATTGCCTGGCCGCAGCCAGAGCCCTTCCGATGTCTACCCGATGGCGGGTGTGCTGTTCCAGCCCGACAAATCCTGGACCCTCTACGGCAGCTACGCCACTTCTTTTGTGCCGATCGCACCCAACCAGCAAGACGCCGCCGGTGTGTTCAAGTTCGACCCTGAGAGAGGTAAGCAGTTCGAGGTCGGCGCCAAGGCCGAGCTGATGAATGGCAGGCTGTACGCCACGATGGCGTTGTTCGACATCAAGAAGGTCAACACGCTGGCGGTGGTTACCTGCAACACCGGCATTGCGGGCACCTGCATGCAGCCCGTGGGTGCCGAGAGCTCGCGGGGGGCCGAGTTCGAGATGAACTTCCGCCCGAGCAAGAACTGGCAGACGACGATGGGCTATGCCTACGTGGACGCCAAGGTGGACAAGACCAACGCCGCTGCGACGGCACCGCTGGTCGGCTCGCAACTCACCAACGCGCCGAAGCAGAAGTTCAACCTGTGGACGCGTTATGACGTCGCGAGTGGGCTGTTCAGCGGCCTGGGCCTGGGCTTGGGCCTGACGCACGTCAGCGATCAGGCGGGCAACCTGCCGACCAGTGCCAACGCCAAGGTGCTGCGCCTGCCGGCCTACACGGTCGCCGACATGGTCTTGTATTACCGGTGGATATCAGCTGACTTCACGCTCAAAGTCGGCAATGTGTTCGACAGGACCTACCATGACTCGGTCGGCTCCACGCTGGCCGATCTGAGCGTGGTGCCGGGTGCGCCGCGCAGCATCACAGCGTCGATGCGACTCATGTTCTGACAGCGCTGCGACTCGGGGCTTCTTGTCGCTTCGCTGCTGGGTGAAGATGCGCTGGGAACGCTCCATCAAGGTCTTCGGCGACTCAAGTGCAGGGCCGCCGACTACCCAATATCACCCGCTCACAGGTAAATCGCCAGCTTCGAATCGGCGCAGCACCCTTGCTGGCGATCCACCCACCAGACACCTTGGTGGAACGTCGCGGGTCACAACAGAACCGGCCGCAATGGCGGCTCCATCCCCGATGGTGACCCCAGGACTAATGACAACATGTGAGAAAACAGTCACGTCGTCACCGATCCTGACTGGCCCAAACTCAGTGCCCCGCCCCTCAGCACCATAGCGACTGCGGCTCGAAAATATCCCGACGCCCGGGCCACAGTCAAAACGCGATCCAATATCGACGCCAAATGGACCAGTGCCGTAAATAACGCAATTTGGTGAGATGCAACTGTCGGCCCCGATCTTCAAGTAACCGGCATTTTTGCACCAATCCAAACCACCCATATGAAGAACCGACCCGGACTGAAGAATGACATTGGCGCCAAGCTTCAGATTGGCCATGTCGCCCTTGAATATCACGTAGGGCTCAATGGTGACGGTCGGCCAGCGCCTTCGCACTTCGCGATGTAGACGCCATTGCTTAATCATTGGCCCAGCAGGCATTGACCAAAACATTTTCTCAACCTCCTGCCACAACTCGAAGTACTCGCTTAGCCAGCAATGTCGAGACAGCGCGCCGTCTGATTTCAAAGCAGGCCACGGGTTCCGCGCCGAAGCCGCGCTTAAATGCCGCCACACCTTCATGCCCGCCGCTGAATCCGAAGTCAAACCAGCGGTGACCTGACGTAGAGCCCCCGAGTTCGACACTTCGCGGTAGCCGAAGCGCTGACTCCATCAATCAAATCAGTCACTTAGCGACCGAAATACAGCAATTCTTGTAATGGCACGTTTCGCCGGGTTTGTACCATTTTTCAGCAACTAACGAAGATCATTAGAGTAGTGGTGTGTTTGTCAAGCTCACCCACTCCGGCTCACGCAGCTACGTCCAACTCGTAGAGGCCTACCGCGACGACGCCGGGCGGCCCAAGCAGCGCACGGTGGCCACCCTGGGGCGCCTGGATCAGCTGAACTCGGAGCTGGAGTCCGTCATCTCGGGCCTGCTGCGCGTGACCGGCAAGAGTGCGCCAGTTGCACCGACTGCTCTCAGTTTGAGCTTCGAATCGGCCCGTGATTTCGGCGATGTCTGGGCGTTGACAGAACTCTGGAATTCGCTCGGTTTCGATGGCCTTCGTCGCGTGTTTGGCCGCACCCGACAGGCCATCGATGTCGAGGCGCTGATTCGGGTAATGGTGCTCAACCGCCTGTGTGATCCAGAGTCCAAGCTGGGGGTGTTGCGCTGGGTGCAGACGGTAACGCTGCCGGGCACGATGGCCCAGTCCATCCCCCACCAGCATCTGCTGCGTGCAATGGATGCGCTGGTCGAGCACCAAGACGAGGTCGACGCCATACTGGCCGACTTGCTGCGCCCGCTGGTCGACCAGGATTTGGCGGTGGTGTTCTACGACATGACCACGATCCGCGCCGCAGGCCTGTCGGAGCAGGACGGGGATGTGCGCCGCTTTGGCATGTCCAAAGAGGGCGTCCTGGCCCGCCAGGTGATGCTAGGTGTGGTGCAAACGGCTGAGGGCTTGCCGCTGTACCACGAGGTCTTCGACGGCAACACTGCCGAGGTCCAGACGCTCAAGCCCACACTGCAAAAGATTGTCGCGCGGTACCCCGTCAAGCGCGTCATCGCCGTGGCCGACCGGGGCCTGCTGTCCGTTGACAACCTGGAGGAACTCAAGACGATCACCTTGCCTGGGGGCGGGCGCCTGGAGTTCATCTTGGCGGTGCCGGGTCGGCGCTATGGCGAATTTGTCGACTTGCTCGGGCCCTTGCAAAGCAGCGGTTTTGCGCAAGCCCAGCACGAGGTCTTGGCCGAGTCGCGTTGGAATGACTTGCGCCTGATCGTTGCCCACGACCCTAAGGCGGCTGCACACGCAACAGCTCAGCGCGACACCCGCATCGCCACGCTTGAGCAGCAGGCCGAGCAATGGGTGGGCAAGCTCGACGCGCAGGATGCCGGCAAGCCCGGGCGTGGCCGCAAGTTGAGCGATGGCGGCGCCAGGGCACGCATGTACCACGCTGTGTGCGAGGCCCACATGGCGCGCATCGTGCGGGTGGACCTCAAGAGCGAACTCTTCAGCTACAGCATCGACGAGCGTGCGCTGGCCCATGCCAGGCTGATGGACGGCAAGCTGCTGTTGGTGACGAACGCGCCCGATCTCTCGCCCAGCGAAGTGGTGACGCGCTACAAGTCATTGGCCGACATCGAACGCGGATTCAGGGTGCTGAAGTCCGAGATCGAAATCGGGCCGATACACCACCGGCTGCCCGAGCGGATTCGCGCGCACGCCACGATCTGCTTCATGGCGCTGATCCTGCATCGCGTGATGCGCGCCCGGTTGCGCGCCCGGTTGGGTACCTGGTTGGGTACCACCAGCCCGAGCTGCTCGCCAGAACGCGCCCTGGCCAAGCTGCGCCGCATCCAGCATCACCGCGTCTCCATCAACGCCGCCCAGCCCGTGGCGGGGCTGTCAACGATCGATCACGAACAGGCTGCCATCCTGACCGCCCTGGACCTCAAGAAACCCACGCTGAACACCCAACTGACGCTGTTGTAGTGGAGCGTTTGATCGACGCCTCTATACAGATCAACAACTTACGCGTTTAACTGTCGAACTCGGGTGGCCATCGCGCCAGTCTTGTTGGTCTACTTCTTTGCTGCCGCTGCCGCTGCCAATGAAGCGGCTCGGTCCGCCAAGTCGGCGGAGCGGTCTGCAGATCGTGCGGCGTCGACTGCGAACTGAGCAGCCTTCTGGGCTGTATCAGCGCTTGACCGACCCTCTTGCACCGCCTTGTCCAACTTCGAAGGTTGGCCAATCTTGTCCAGCTCGACTCTGAATGTCTTGACAGACTCTGCGATTGATTTGCTCTCAGCATCGGTCAGTGCAGGTGTTCTGCCGCCCGATTTTGTGGTCGCCTTGATGGTGCTGATTTCCATCGCCAGCAAGCAGAAATTGACCCTCAGTTTCAGTACTTCAACCTTGTCGAGCTCACTCGATGCGCCCGCATGCCGGCTGGTGATCATGTCCATGCAGGCTTCGCGCGAATAGTCGTGTTCGACGATGGTGGTGACGATCGTCGTCACCGCTTTCGCAACTTCCGCAATCGCTGCGTCGCTAATGGGTCCCTTGGCGGCGCTTGAGACGTCAACAAGGCTGCCCGCCGTGGCGGCGATAGCCGCTGCGCGGTCAAGGTCTTTGCGCAAGGACTCCAGATTGGCCAACTCTGCCGCTTCGATGGAGGCCGCGATCGTCGCCTGTTGTTTCGCAGCCTCTGCTGCCAACACTGCATCAGACGCCGTCTTTTGTTTCGCCTTCAATTCCGTGGCTTTGGGCGTGTCCGCGCCATTGGCCTTGATCTCGGCTTTGACATCTTTGTCGGCGCCATCCAATGCCGTTTTTTTCGTCGCCAGATCGGTCGTCCTGGCGTCCAGCTCCGCTTTGGCGTTCTCTGATCTGCTGCGAGTCGCAGCAATGAGGGCCGTGATTTGGCTGAGGCTCTGACCCAACTTTGCACCGGCGCTGCCTGTCAACACAGCTTGTTTCGCCACCGTTGCGCCAGTCAGCTGCTCAATCGCCAAGAGGCCC
>JAYVRO010000096.1:0-7675 GCA_043776165.1 Rubrivivax sp.
TGGCTGGAATTGGCCGTCACCATCTTGGCACCGTCGGTCGTCTTGATGCAATTCAGTGGCGACACCAGCTTCAGCGCCAAGGGCGCACTGCTGGCGGCGTTGGCGTTCCCCTTGGGCTGGGGCTTGTGGCAGGTGCGCCTGCGCAAGCGTTTTGGTTTGATGGCGGGCATTGGCCTGGTCAGCACCTTGCTCACCGGCGGCTTGGGCCTGCTGCAACTCGACGCCTTTTGGCTCGCCGTGAAAGAGGCTGCCGTGTCGGGTGTGATGGGCTTGGTCATCGCGGCGTCGGCTTGGACCCGCACACCCCTCATTCGATGGTTGGTCTTCAACCGCACGCTGTTTGATGTTGACAAGGTCGAGGCCGCGCTGCAAGCCAGGGGCACCAGCGCGCAGTTCGACACCCGTTTGCGCCAGGCCACGTTGATGCTGGCCGGCACGTTTTTTTTCTCCGCGCTGATGAACTACGTGCTGGCGCGCTGGCTCGTGACCAGCCCTGCGGGCACCGAGGCTTTTAACGCTGAGCTGGGCCGGCTGACACTGCTGAGCTGGCCCGTCATCATGCTGCCCAGCCTGGCCATGATGGTGGCGCTGATGGTGTGGTTGGGGCGTTGCAGCAAAGCGCTGGCTGGGCTGGATTTGCTGCAAATGATGCACGCCCCCCAACGCTGAACGCAGGCTCGCCATGCACGCCGCGCACGTCCTGTTTACCCAAGGTTTTGGCACGCGCCGCGTGTGCGCGGGCCTCATCGAACAAGGCTTGGTCGCCGTTGGTGGCCGTGTCTTGCAAGACCCCTTGGAGGCCTTGCAACCCGAGGGTTTGGTGCTGCAGGTGCAAGGCCAGCCCTGGCCCGTGGCGGCCCAGGCCACCGTGCTGCTGAACAAGCCCGCTGGCTACGAGTGCTCACAAAAGCCGCGCCATCACCCCAGCGTGATGACGCTCCTGCCAGCACCGCTGCGCACCCGCGGTGTGCAGCCCGTCGGCCGTCTGGACGAAGACACCACCGGCGTGCTGCTGCTCACGCAAGACGGCAAGCTGATCCACCGTTGGACGTCGCCCAAACATCACCTGCCCAAGGTGTATGAGGTGACCACCAAACACGCCGTCACATCGGGCATGTTGGACGCACTGCGCGGCGGCGTGAAGCTCGACGATGAGCCCCTGCCTGTGCGCGCAGAAGGCGCCGAAGCCACAGGAGAAAACACCCTGCGCTTGACGCTTGTTGAAGGCAAGTACCACCAGGTCAAGCGCATGGTGGCGGCTGCGGGCAACCGGATTGAAGCCTTGCACCGCAGCTCGTTTGGCAACATCCACCTCACCCCCGATCTGAAGCCCGGGCAGTGGTGCTGGGTGGATGCCAGCACGGTGGGCTGAACCCGCGTTGCGCCCGGGTTGACCAGGGCCCGGCCTGCGCGCTGCTGATAATCCGGCGATGCTCATCACCCGAGATTTTTCGCGGCGCCACACAGGCGGCGCGGCGTTGGCCAGTGGCGCCACCGCGTTGATCACCGCCCCAGCCACCGCCCTAACGATAGGAAACTTCGACGGTGTGCATCGTGGCCATCAGGCCATGCTGGCGCTGCTGACCAACGAGGCCAAGCACCGCGGCCTGCCCTCCACCGTGATGACCTTTGAGCCGCATCCGCGCGACTACTTCGCACGCCGCGTGAACCGCCCGGAACTGGCGCCCGCGCGCATTGCCACGCTGCGCGACAAGCTCGCCGAGTTGGAGCGCTGCGGCATCGATCGCGTGGTGGTGGCGCGCTTTGATGAGACCTTTGCCGCGCAGTCACCGCAGGGCTTTATCGACGACGTACTGTTGCGTGGTTTGGGCGCACGCTACGTGCTGGTGGGGGACGACTTTCAATTCGGCGCCAAACGCGCTGGCAACTACGCCATGCTTGACGCTGCAGGCGCGCGCCAAGGCTTTGATGTCGCCCGCATGATGAGCTACGAAGTGCACGGGCTGCGCGTTTCCAGCTCCGCCGTGCGCGACGCTTTGGCCGCTGGTGACATGGCCCGTGCCGCTGCCTTGTTGGGCAGGCCCTACAGCGTCAGCGGCCACGTGGTGCATGGGCGCCAACTGGGCCGCAGCTTGGATTGCCGCACTTTGAACCTGCGTTTTGGTCACCCCCGCCCGGCTGCCATGGGCATCTTTGTGGCGCGTGTGCATGACCTGGGCCCAGAGCCCCTGCCCGGTGTGGCCAGCCTGGGTGTGCGCCCCACGGTTGAAGATGGCGGGCGCGTGCTGTTAGAGACCCATTGCCTGCGCTGGCCATCAGGATTGAACATCGATGGCGGTTACGGGCGACTTGTGCGCGTAGAGCTTTTGCACAAACTGCACGATGAACTGAAGTACGAGGGCCTGGACGCCTTGCGCCAAGGCATTGCGCGTGATGTGGCTGAGGCAACGCAGTGGTTCAAGCTAGCCAACCCGGCCAACCCAGCCAACATGGCTTGACGGCGCCGCCGTCAAAACAACCACGCCAAGCCTGCGTTGACGGCCACGCTGTTGACTTGACGGGTATGTGGGCTGGCAGCCGCAGCGCCCAGCAAATGCGTGAAGCTGACGCCGCCCAAAGCCACCCAGCGCGGCGCGATGTCACTCCGCACACTGGCAAACAAGCTGCTGTCGCGCCAGCCCGCTTGTGCATTGAACGGGGCGTAAGCACTGCGCGCGGCTTGCTCGGGGGTCACCCCAAAATAACTTTTCATGTAACGCGAATCGGCGAATGTCACAGCAGCGCCTACGGCCCAGGTGGTGGACGGTGACGCACGCTGTTCGCGCGCCACGCTGAGCACACCAAAACCGCCGCCGCCATGGCCCAGCAGGTCATGGCTCCAGGCGGCCCCAAACCGCCACTGCGCCAGCGGCCGCCAAGTGGCCGCTGCCCTGGCGCGCACCGTCGCGCGAATGCCACCCAAGCCGACAAGCCCTGCGCTGTCGCTCTCGCTGCGGCCACCATCAAAACGCAGCGCAAGGTTCACGCGCAGCGTTTCGCTGTGCGCCAAGTCCAGCCCCAGGCCGCGCTCGACATCAACATGGTTGCGCGTGACAAAGCCACTGGCGTTGGTCACGCTCAGGCGGCCGTAGCGCAAGTAAAAACCAGGCACGAGCTTGGTTCGCTGCTCATCCGCGCCAGCATACGTGGGGGTGTTGTTGACGATGACGCCCAGCGCACCTTCCAGCCGTGTGGGCGGTGGCTCTTCGGCCCGCGCCGATTGACATGCAAACTGGCCAACAAACATGACGCCGCAAGCCAAGGTGCTTGAGCACAAACCGCGAAGAACCATCAAAACTCCGATCAGTAGAATGACGCAATGCGATTGTCTCTGGCCCCCACCGTCTTGCTGCGTGCGCTAGCGCACATGCGCCAGACCACCCGTGACCGAATTCAGCTCGCGCGGATCAAGCTTCGCGCCTGAGCGCAAAGCAGCCTCCGCGCCTGAGTTTCGCCACCCCGGCCGCTCAAACGGCCGTGTTCCACGATTGATTTGACCCACGCACCCACAGCGGTGCCCCCATTGGCCATGAGCAATTCAACACCCACCCTTGAAGCCGCGTCGTCCACCGACTACCGCGCCACGCTGAACCTGCCCGACACACCCTTCCCCATGCGCGGCGACCTGCCCAAGCGCGAACCGGCTTGGGTCCAGGCATGGAACGAGGGCGGCACCTACCAACGCCTGCGCGACGCGCGCCACGGCGCCCCGCTCTTTGTGCTGCATGACGGCCCACCCTACGCGAACGGCCAGCTGCACATCGGCCACGCCTTCAACAAAATCTTGAAGGACATGATCGTCAAGAGCAAGCAGTTGGCAGGCTTTGACGCGCGCTATGTGCCGGGCTGGGATTGCCACGGCTTGCCGATCGAAAACGCCATCGAAAAACTCCACGGCCGCAGCCTGCCGCGCGACGACGTGCAAGCCAAGAGCCGTGCTTTTGCCACCGAGCAAATCGCCCAGCAGATGCAAGACTTTCAGCGCGTGGGTGTGCTGGGCGATTGGGGCAACCCATACAAGACCATGGCATTTGGCAACGAGGCGGGTGAGATCCGTGTGCTCAAACGCTTGATGGAACGCGGCTTTGTTTACCGAGGCAGCAAGCCCGTGTATTGGTGTTTTGATTGCGGCTCGTCGCTCGCCGAATTTGAGATCGAGTACGCCGACAAAACCAGTCCCACGGTGGATGTGGCCTTTCTCGCGGCAGAGCCCGACAAACTCGCCGCTGCATTCGGCCTGCCATCGTTGCACCAAAGCGCCTTTGCCGTGATCTGGACGACCACGCCCTGGACGCTACCCGCCAACCAGGCGCTGAACCTGAACGCCGAGTTGGACTACGCGCTGGTGGACACAAAACGTGGCATCTACTTGGTGGCTTTGGCCTTGGTTGACAAGTGCCTGGCGCGTTGGCAGCTTGAAGGCACGGTGCTGGCTCAAGTCAAAGGTCAACAACTGGCGGGCCTGAACTTTCATCACCCGCTGGCCCAGGTGCACCCGGGTTATGCACGCCTGTCGCCCGTGTACTTGGCCGACTACGCCACGGCCGACGACGGCACGGGCGTGGTGCATTCCTCACCTGCCTACGGCGTTGAAGACTTCAACTCTTGCCTGGCGCATGGCCTCAAGCACGACGAGATCCTGAACCCGGTGCAAGGCAATGGCCAGTATGAAGAAGCCTTGCCGCTGTTTGGCGGCCTGCACATCTGGAAAGCCAACGCCCGCGTGGTGGAAGTGCTGGCGCAAAGCGACCGCTTGCTCGCCACCTCGCCCCTGAGCCACAGCTACCCGCATTGCTGGCGCCACAAAACGCCGGTGATCTACCGCGCAGCGGCGCAGTGGTTTGTGCGCATGGACGAAGGCGACGGCGTTTGCACCGTCGACAAAGCCGCACAAACCTTGCGGGCAAGCGCCTTGCAAGCCATTGACGCGACGAGTTTCTACCCAGAAAACGGCCGCGCCCGTTTGCGCGACATGATCGCCAACCGTCCCGACTGGTGCATCAGCCGCCAACGCAACTGGGGCGTGCCGCTGCCGTTTTTCATGCACAAAGTGACGGGTGAATTGCACCCCGACACGCCGGCCTTGATGGACCGCGCCGCAGCACTCGTGCAAGACGGTGGTGTTGAAGCCTGGAGCCGCTTGAGCGTGGCCGATTGGCTCGGCCAAGCAGGCGCTGCTGATTACGCCAAGAGCATGGACATCCTCGATGTGTGGTTCGACTCAGGCAGCACCTTCAACCATGTGCTGAAGGGCTCGCACCTGGGGAGTGGCCATGCCGAAGGCCCCGAGGCCGACTTGTACCTGGAAGGCCACGACCAGCACCGCGGCTGGTTCCACAGCTCGCTGCTCATCTCTTGCGCCATGAATGGCCGCGCTCCGTATCGTGGATTGTTAACCCACGGGTTTACGGTGGACGGCCAGGGCCGCAAGATGAGCAAATCGCTCGGCAACTTTGTCGAGATGCGCACGGTGACGAGCAAACTCGGCGCCGAAATCATCCGCCTGTGGTGCGCGTCCACCGACTATTCGGGCGACATCAGCATCGACGACAAGATCCTGGCGCGCGTGGTTGACGCTTACCGGCGCGTCCGCAACACCTTGCGCTTTTTGCTCGCCAATGTCTCTGACTTCGACGCCACAGTTGATGCCGTGCCGCTCGCTGACATGCTGGAGGTGGACCGCTGGGCCATGAGCCGCGCGGCGCAAGTGCAGGCCGACTTGTTGGCGCACTTTGCGGCTTACGAGTTCCACCCTGTGGTGTCGAAGTTGCAAGTGTTTTGCTCTGAAGACCTGGGAGCCTTTTACCTCGACGTGCTGAAAGATCGCCTCTACACCACAGCCCCCAAGAGCCTGGCGCGGCGCAGTGCACAAACGGCCCTGTGGCACATCACGCAAGCCATGCTGCGATGGATGGCGCCCATGCTCAGCTTCACGGCCGAAGAGGCCTGGAGCGTGATCGGTGATTCGCCATCCATCTTCGAGAAAACTTTCTGGAAATTTGCTGCGCCTGACGACGCCCTGCTCGAACGTTGGGCCAGCATCCGCGCCGTGCGCGACGCCGTTAACAAAGAGATCGAGACCTTGCGCACCGCGGGTTTGGTGGGATCGTCCTTGCAGGCCAATGTCGTGGTCACGCTGCCCGCAGCCGAGCACGCCTTGCTCACCAGCCTGGGCGACGATCTGAAATTCATCTTCATCACCTCGACCGCCAAAGCTCAATCAGGTGAAACGTTAGGAATTCAAGTCACGCCTTCTGTCGATACCAAATGTGAACGCTGCTGGCATTGGCGCGCTGACGTCGGTGGCAACCCTCGCTACGCCACACTTTGCGGCCGTTGTGTCGCCAATCTTTATGGCGCCGGCGAACTGCGCAAGGTGGCCTGATGGCACGCGGAACCTTCAGCAGCACCGCCAGCAGCAGCCCCAGCCTCTTGCTGTGGCTGTGCTTGGCGGGCATCGTCATCTTGGCCGACCAAGTCACCAAGATCGCCATAGTGGGCAGCTTCGCCTTGGGCGATTCGCGACACGTCACCGACTTCTTCAACCTGGTGCGTGCGCACAACTCAGGTGCGGCATTTTCGTTTTTGGCAGGGGCGTCGGGTTGGCAACGCTGGTTTTTTGCGGCGCTCGGCGTGGTCGCGTCGGTGGCCATCGTGTGGATGCTGCGCAGTCACCCCACGCAGAAGCTCTTTTGTTTTGCCATCAGCATGATCATGGGTGGCGCGCTGGGCAACGTCATCGATCGGCTGTGGCATGGCTACGTGGTGGACTTTTTACAGTTCCACTCAGCACTCTTGGACGGTTTGTTTCCTGCTGGCTACTTTCCAAGCTTCAACCTCGCCGACAGCGCCATCACGCTCGGTGCGATATGCCTTGTTGTTGACGAATTACTTCGGGTTCGCCGTACGGCCTGACGCCGACGGCGCGTTAACCTCGCGTTGCCCATCATGTCATCGGCCACGCCCACTTCGCCCGAAATGAAGCTGTTGTGCTTTGCGGATCTGGACCACTACCGGTGGCTCAGCGTGCCGACTTGGGTCTTTGACCCCACGCGCTTGGAGATTATTTGGGCCAGCGACGCCGGTTTGGCTTTTTGGCGCGCCGATTCGCTCGAAGAATTGCGCGGGCGCGACTTCAGCGACGTCTCACCCGCCATGCTCGCGCGTCTGCACAGCAATGTGGCCGTGCACGCTGAAGGCCACACGACGCGCGAAACCTGGACGCTCTACCCACGCGACGAGCCCGTCACGTCCACGCTGCAAGCACGGGGCATTGCGCAGCCCGATGGCCAACAAGGCATCTTGTTCGTGAGCGAGCCTCTGGCGGCCAGCTATGACGCGGGCGTTTTACGTGGCATTGAAGCCATGCAGCACACCACCGTGCGGGTGATGCTGCACAGCCTGGACGATGGCACGGTGCTCATGCGCAACCCCGCAGCGGTGTCGGCGTTTGGCCCCACAGAAGGCGCCACAGTTGGTGCCGTGCGTGAGAACAAATTATTCGCCTTGTTCACACAACGCGGGCTTGGACGGCGTATTGCTGGACTGGCCAAACGTGGCCAGACGTATTCTGGGGAAGCCGAATTGACCACGCTCGGCGGCCCGCGCTGGCATGCGCTGGACGCACGCCCCGTGCGCGACCCCGTCACCGGGCACACGGTGGTGCAAGTCAATG
>JAYVRO010000097.1:0-7652 GCA_043776165.1 Rubrivivax sp.
TGACCTTCGTGGAGGGCGATGTCGACATGAGGGCGCATTTGGAGCGGTACTACGCGCGCCTGGAGGGCCGGGCAGCACCTACACGTGACGATCTCATCGACGAAGCCTGTCGCGCCGTGCAAGACCTGCGCTTGTGGTGGTTGAGCCACGGCCCCAAACCTGCGCCCCGCTTTGTGCCGACCAAGCCCGGGCGCAATGACCCGTGCCACTGCGGCAGTGGCAAGAAATACAAAAAATGTCACTCTCCCGATTGAGCGTTAGTCCGTGCTTCGCACAGCGACGCCATGCCAAGGCGGCGGCGCGGTGCCCCTGCTAGAGTGCCGCACCATGTTTGAACCTCCCCCTACAGCCCAGCCCGCGCTGGAACTTGCCGGCAAGCACATCGTGTTGGGTCTGAGCGGTGGCGTGGCTTGCTACAAAGCGGCCGAGCTCACACGGGAACTCATCAAAGTGGGCGCCACAGTGCAGGTCGTGATGACTGAATCGGCCGCGCAGTTCATCACCGCCGTGACGATGCAAGCGCTCAGCGGACGCGCTGTCTACACGCACCAGTGGGACGCACGCGAGGCCAACAACATGGCCCACATTAACTTGTCACGTGAGGCAGATGCGATCCTCATAGCGCCCGCCAGCGCAGACTTCATGGCGCGCCTGGCGCAGGGCCGCTCAGATGAATTGTTAAGCTTGTTGTGTTTGGCGCGGCCTCTTCAGCGTTGCCCCTTGCTGGTGGCCCCGGCCATGAATCGCGAGATGTGGCTGCACCCCGCCACGCAGCGCAATGTCAAACAGCTGATGGCTGACGGCACCGCCGTGCTGGGCCCTGCTGCGGGCGAACAAGCCTGCGGCGAAGTGGGCGATGGCCGCATGCTCGAAGCCACCGAGCTGCGTGACGAGATGATCGCCTTCTTCCAGCCCAAAGTGCTGGCTGGGCGCCGTGTCTTGGTGACAGCAGGCCCCACCTTCGAGGCCATCGATCCTGTGCGTGGCATCACCAATCACTCCAGCGGCAAGATGGGTTTTGCCATTGCACGCGCAGCCGCTGAAGCGGGCGCGCAAGTCACCTTGGTGGCGGGCCCGGTGCACTTGCCCACACCGCGCCATGTGCGCCGCGTCGATGTGCAAAGTGCACTTCAGATGTTCGATGCCGTGATGCCCTTGGCGCTGCACAACGAGGTGTTCGTAGCCACCGCTGCGGTGGCCGATTGGCGGCCTGTGTCTGCAGGCGAACAAAAGATCAAGAAGGACGGTTCTGGCCAAGCACCGCAACTGCTTCTGACCGAGAGTCCCGACATCCTGGCCAGCGTGGCCAAGCTGCCCGAGGCGCAGCGGCCTTACTGCGTGGGTTTTGCCGCAGAGAGCCATGACGTGGCGCGCCATGCACGAGAAAAGCGCGTGCGCAAAGGTGTGCCGCTCATCGTGGGCAACATCGGCCCGGCGACTTTTGGCCGTGATGACAACGCCCTCTTGTTGGTGGATGAACACGGTGAGCGCGCGTTGCCAGCTGCCAGCAAGATCGCGCTGGCACGGCAACTGGTGCAAGAAGTTGCCGCACGTTTAGTTGCAGCCCGTTTTCAAAAATAACAAATCACATGAGCAATGTCGAGCTCAAGCTGCTTGACGCCCGCATGGCCAAGCTGCTGCCGCAGTACGCCACGCCTGGCAGTGCTGGCTTGGATCTGCGCGCCTGTGTCGACTGCGCGCTGACCATCGAGCCTGGTCAAACTGTACTCATCCCCACGGGCATCGCCATCCACCTAGCGCACAAACACCTGGCCGCCATGATCTTGCCGCGATCGGGCCTGGGGCACAAAAACGGCATCGTGCTGGGCAACTTGGTGGGTCTGATCGACAGCGACTACCAAGGCCCGCTGATGGTGAGTTGCTGGAATCGAAGCACGGTGCCCTTCACGGTGCAGCCGATGGATCGCATCGCGCAACTCATCATCGTGCCCGTGGTGCAAGCGGCGTTCACTGTGGTGGAAGACTTTGCGGCGTCTGACCGCGGCGCTGGCGGTTTTGGCTCGACCGGAAAGCGCTGACAAACACTGACAAACGCTGACAAACACTGACCGCTCGTAGCCGTTGTTGGCACGAAGGCCGCGCAAAGTCCTCGCCACTGAACCCTGCGCAGCGCCAAGTTTTCACAGGACCTCGCAAAAAAACAAAGCCCGCTTGCGACGGGCGTCGCAAGACGGGCTCTTGAGTCTGCGCAGTGTGCTCAGGCTTTGGCGATGTTGTCAGCGGTGAAAGGCATGCGGCGAACGCGTTTGCCGGTGGCTGCGAACATGGCATTGGCCACTGCGGGGCCAACCAGCGCGGTGGCAGGCTCACCAATGCCGCCAGGCTTCTCGCTGCTCTTGACGAGCGTGATGTCAATCTGCGGCGCCTCGTTGTTGCGCATGATGCGGAACTGGTGGAAGTTGGTTTGCTGCACGCGCCCCTTGTCTACCGTGATCTCGCCCCACAGCGCCGCGCCCAGACCGAAGATGATGCTCGACTGCAGCTGCGCTTCAACGGTGTCGGGATTGACCATCATGCCCAGATCAGCCACCACCGTGACGCGGTGTACCTTGGGCACACCGCCGTCCATGGAGATCTCCACCACCTGCGCCATGTAAGTGTCATAACCCTCCATCAGCGCCACACCGCGGAAGCGCCCGGCCGCTGCCGGTGTTCCCCAACCGGCTTTGTCAGCGGCTTGCTTCAAGACATTGGCATAACGTGAATTGGCGGGCAACAGCGACAAGCGATAGGCCACCGCGTCTTTGCCCGCTGCTGCGGCGCATTCGTCGATAAAACTTTCATTGGCAAAGGCGTTCATGTTGTGGCTCACAGCGCGCCAGTAGCCCACGCGCAGACCAGCGTCGTGCTTGACCATCTCGTGGCGGGTCGCGGGGATCTCGTAGCCGGCCACAGCGGCTTCGGTCATCAAGCCATCGGGTGCTTCAGGCGGGATGCCAAAAACACGCGCTGTGACCGACTGCGAAGCGCAGCGCAGGGTCAGTGCTGTGGGCTTGCCATCGGCACCCAGGGCGGCGGCCATCTGGTGCACACCCAGCGGACGGTAGAAGTCGTGCGTCATGTCGTCTTCACGTGTCCAGACAAGCTTTACCGGCTTGTTCACGGCTTTGCTGATTTGCGCCGCCTGGATGATGAAGTCAATGTCGATGCGTCGGCCAAAACCACCCCCCAGGAAGGTCGATTCCACCGACACGTTTTCGGGCTTCACATCCAAGATCTTGGCCACCGCGCCTTGCGCTGCATCAGGCCACTGGGTGGAGCCGATGAGGCGCACTTTGCCGTTGTCGTAATGCGCGGTGAAGTTCATGGGCTCAAGCGGCGAGTGGCTCACGTTTTGCGTGATGTACTCGGCGCGCACGACCTTTTGTGCAGCCGCGATGACGGCATCGGCATCACCCACATTGGGCCGCACAGGAATGATCTTGCCCGTGCCCAGCGCAGCGCGGGTACCGGCCACCATGGCCGCAGTATTGAGGCCGGCATTGGCGCCTTCGTCCCAAACAACGGTGACGGCTTCCCGCGCCTTGCGTGCGTGCCAGTAAGTGTCGGCCACCACCGCCACGCCGTCGGGGATTTGCACCACGTCAATCACGCCGGGCATGCCCTTGGCCTTGCTGCCATCAAAGCTCTTCACGGTGCCGCCAATGACTGGGCACTGCTCCAGCGACGCGTAGACCATGCCAGGCAATTTGACGTCGATGCCAAACACGGCCTTGCCGTTGACCTTGGCGGGCGTGTCCAGGCGCGCGGTGCGCTTGCCAACTATGCGGAACTGGCTCGGGTCCTTCAACGCGACTTTCTCAGGCGCCGTGAGCCGGGACGCTGCTTGCGCCAACTGGCCATAGGTGGCGCGTTTGCCACCCGGGCCGGTGATGTGGCCGTTTTCTGCCTTCAAGGTGGTGGCATCAGCGCCCCACTTTTGCGCTGCCGCGGTGATCAGCATCTCGCGCACTTGCGCGCCCGCGACACGCAGCTTTTCCCAGCCTTCACGCACCGAGGTCGAGCCGCCGGTGAGCTGCAAGCCAAAAAGCAGCGCGTTGCCGTACACCTTGCCGGTCGGCGCAAAAGCCACCTTGATCTTCTTGATGTCGACGTTGAGCTCTTCGGCCACGAGCATCGGCATCGACGTGTAGACGCCCTGTCCCATTTCGGCACGGGCCGAGATCAGCGTGATGGTGTTGTCGTCGGCGATGTGCACCCAGGCATTGGGCGTGTAGATGGTGCCGGCCGCCTGTGCCGGGCCCGCCAAGGGCAGCGTCACGCCAACCAGCAAACCACCGCTGACGGTGGCACTGGCTTGCATGAAGCCACGACGGGAAAGGCTTGTTGTGTTGCTCATGTCTCGCTCCTTCAAGCCTTGGCGCCGCGCATTTCGGCGGCGGCTGTTTTGATGGCGGCGCGTACGCGCACGTAGGTCCCGCAGCGGCACAAGTTGCCCGCCATGGCAGCGTCAATCTCAGCGTCGTTGGGGTTCTTGTTTTTGGACAACAGGGCCGCCGCACTCATGAGCTGGCCCGACTGGCAGTAGCCGCACTGCGGAACGTCGTGCGCCATCCAGGCCTTTTGCAAGGGGTGGGTGTTGTTGCGCGACAGGCTCTCGACAGTGGACACCGACTTGCCCGCCGCGGCAGACAAAAGCGTCTGGCACGAACGCACGGGCACACCGTCGACCAGCACGGTGCAAGCGCCACACAGGGCGGCACCGCAACCAAACTTGGTGCCGGTCATACCGATCTCGTCGCGAATGACCCACAGCAAAGGGGTGTCGGCTTCTGACTTGACTTCGACGGCTCGGCCGTTGACTTTGAGTTTTGTGCTCACGGGGGTCTCCTGTTGATGTGGCATAGCGCGGTCCGCGCGGCGCAATCGGGATGGTCGCGCGCTCCGGCGCGGAAGGCCTCAGTGCATTCCCGAACTTGCGTTCGTTTCAATCAGAGGGGGTCACTTCGTCGGCCAAGTCGTCACCATCGCCTCCTTAGCCCAAATCCGAGGCAAAGTGCACAACCTGCCTTGGTGCGTCAGCAAGAAGCGCATTGGCCCAGGCGCTGGGCGCGCCGATATAAACAAACATGTCGGTCCAGCCATGGTGATTGGTTCCAGTGTGAACAAGTCACCGAATCAAGGGGCAACTTTCACAGTTTCAGGCGAGTCGCCTCGTGCTCGAATGCGGGCGGACCTGCGGACTCGCCAGTAGAACAGGGAAAAATAAAGTGTTGCCACGCACCCTAGCTTTCATCGACGCCCAAAGAGATTTCACCCAGCACACCGCCGACAACCTGCGTCGCCGAGGCATCCAGGTTGATATTTTTGGCTCCGCGCAAGCCCTGCTGGCCGCGTCGCTGCCCTTCGCCTATGGTTTTTACGTTGTTGATCTGGACTTGCCGGGCATGGACGGTTGCGAGCTCATAGCTCGACTGCGCCAGGAATGCCAAACGGGGGTGTTGGTCGTGTCAGGGAGGCTGGGCAACGGCGTCTTTCGGGATGCTGTTGACGCGGGCGCCGACATGTTCCTGAGCAAGCCCACCGCTGTCGATCAAGTGGCCGTGGCTGTGCGCGCCGTTTACCGGCGCTCGGGGACGGTGATCGCGCCGGAGCCGACCAACGGCGCCTGGATATTGGATCGTCATGCCTGCCAACTGGTGGCCCCTGACGGTGCACGAGTCGATTTGAGCGAAGGTGACCTGAAAGTCATGGATTGTTTTGTGGCGGCGCAGGGCAACGCGGTCCAGCGTGAAACCCTTCGCCTGCGTTTGGGCCGGCCTGAACACACCGAGGTGGACGATGGCCTGAACGCCACCATTTACCGCCTGCGAAAGCGCATCGAGCGCGCCACGCCCATGCTCGTGCCCTTGCAGTCACGCTCGCGGGTGGGCTATGTCTTTCGCGCGCCACTGATGATGGTTTAGGGGCGATTGATGGTCGTTTGATCGTCGTTCAATCGTCGTTTGGCCGCGCCGTCGGAACACGCATTCAATCGTTTGACGCTGCCACCACGCGGTGTTGCGGTCGTGCAAAATCCGCCCTCGCGCCGTGACCCCCGCGGCGCATCTGGCCGGGAGTGAGTCGGTGATTCAAATGCGCGGTGTTGTGAAGAAGGCACTGATGGCCACCTTGTTGGCAGCGGCGTTGCTGCCCAGCTGGGCCCAGGCCACCGTGGTGCGCCTGTTCACTGTGAAGGGCCCCATCGACATCGTTTTGACCGATAGCGCCACGCCCAGGACGGTGGCCAACTTTTTGACTGACGTGCGCAGCGGTGCCTATGACAACTCATTTTTCCACCGTCATGCCGCAGGTTTCGTGATCCAGGGCGGCGGCTACACCTTCCCGCCGGTGACCAAAATTCCAGCCAATGCGGCGGTGCCCAACGAGTTCAACGCAACGCGTTCCAACTTGCGCGGAACGGTCGCCATGGCCAAGCTGGGCGGCAACCCAAACAGTGCCACCACGGAGTGGTTCATTAACCTGGCGAATAACGCAGCGAACCTGGATAGCCAAAACGGGGGCTTCACGGTGTTTGGCAGCGTCACGACACCCAGCATGGCGGTGGTGACCCGCATCACGGCCCTGCCCATCATCAACGCCGGCGCGCCTTTTGATACCTTGCCCACCATCAATCCACCCGCAGTGGGAGCGTTGACCAGAGACAACCTCGTGATGCTGAACGCAGCGCGTGAGCTGCCGACCACCGCAGCCACTGAATCGGACCGCATCTTCAACTACCTCGAAGCGGCCTATCCACAGTACGTTTCGCCGGCCAGCCCGGCTTCGCTCACGGGCCAGGACTACTACTTCCGCTATTACGCCGCCACTGACGCCTATGTGGGCACCATGGATGGCAAGGTCTACTATTTGGTGCCTGCCATCAGCAACGACATCATGCTGCTGGGAACAGTGGCGGAATGGTTGGCCATCGCGACCGCTGTTGGCTATTGAGCCGATCAATCTGAGTCTTCTTAAACGTTAGAGGCGACGCCACCATTCGACACTGGCCAAACCCGCCAGCGTCATCAACAGTGAACCCGCCAAGTGCGCGCTGACTGTGCCCATGGCCCAGCCCCAACGACCTTGCTGAAGCAGGGCGACAACCTCGGCCGAGAAGGTTGAAAACGTGGTCAGCCCCCCGAGCAAGCCCGTGATGATGAACAGCCGCCACTGCGGCGGCAGTTCGGGCATGTGCAAGAACACCGCCACGGCCACACCAATGCCATATCCGCCCAACAAGTTGGCCGCCAAGGTGCCCAAGGGAAGGGCGGCGCAAACGGGGTTGAGCCACAGGCCAAGACACCAGCGCAGTAAAGCGCCAAGGGCCGCACCAAAGCTGATGGCCAGGACTGAATGCAGCATGCAAGCTCCGCGATGTGGGGACGCCATTATTGGCGTCGCACCCCGCCCCAACTCGGTGGAAACTTGCCGCTGCGCCGATGCGTGTCAGATGGCCGTGAGGCCCAAACGCTCGCTGTCAGTGAACACGGGGTTGGCCTCGTTGCCAACAGCTGCCACTGCGCGCGACCGGCCCTGACGTTTGGCCTCGTACAACGCCTGATCGGCGCGGCGAAGGGCGTCAGTCAAGGCCTCAGCGCGGTGCAAATGCACCATGCCAAAGCTCAGCGACATCGAGGGCAATCCGGCAC
>JAYVRO010000098.1:0-2330 GCA_043776165.1 Rubrivivax sp.
CGAACCATGCAACAACTCAGCCCCCAAGACGCCGCTTTCATCGAAGCCGACACTTCGCATGCCAATGCCAATGTGTCGTTGTTGCACATCTACGACCAGAGCACGGCACCGGGCGGCACGGTGCGTTTCAAGACGCTGATGAAGCACATCGAGAGCAGGCTCGAGCGCAGTCCGATTTTTCGTCGGCGCCTGATGCGCGTGCCCTTCGGCGTTGACAGGCCCTATTGGGTGGACGACGCGCACTTCGACATCGAATACCACGTGCGCCACATCGCCTTGCCCAAGCCCGGCGACTGGCGCCAGTTCTGCATCCAAACGTCGCGCATCCATGCCCGCGCGCTCGACTTCGAACGCCCGCTGTGGGAGATCTATGTCATTGAAGGGCTCGACGCTTTTGCTGACTTGCCCCCGGGCAGTTTTGCATTGCTGACCAAGACGCATCTTGCGGCGTTGGGGGGATTACCGGCGGGACAGGCCAGCGGCGCGAACGCGCTCTTCACCGAACTGCTGCACGACCTCACGCCGCAGCCGATGGCACCCACACCGCCCGCACCCTGGTTCGCACGGCCAGCACCTCGTGCAGCGAGCCTGTTGCGCAAAGGGTTGACGCGCGCGGTGCGCGACGTGGCGCCCAATGCGCTGGCCTGGGCCAGCGACAAGCTGCGTCCCAGCGCGCCGGTCGTGCCCACGCGATTTGGTTCGGTGGTGTCGCCGCACCGGGTGTTTGATACGCGTCGCTTTGCCCTGGATGAGTTCAAGACCATTTGCACTTTGGTCGAAGGTGCGACGGTGAACGACGCCGTGCTGGCCGTGTGTGGTGGTGCCCTGCGTCGCTACCTGGATGCCGTTGATGAGTTGCCAGCACACAGCCTGAGCGCCATCACACCGCTCAGCGTGAAAGCCGGTGTGGCTTCGAAAGCCCACCTGGACTGGCAACTCATTGAGCTGGCGACGCACATCGGCGACCCCGTTCAACGCCTGTGCGCCATCTGTGATCAAACCGCGTCATCGGCCTTGTTTGACGACGCGGTGCGTGCCACCGAGTTGACCGACGCAGCACGCCATGCCAGCAGCCAAACATTGGCCCTGGCCAGCCGTTTGTTGGGCGGTGCCGCGCTGAGCCATGGGCGACGTGCGCCATTGGCCAACTGCAGCATCACCCATGTGCCCGGTCCCACCCGGCCGCAATTTTTGTGCGGTGCGAGGCTGAGTTTTTTCAGCGCCTTGATGCCCATCAGTGATGGCCTCGGGCTGGCCATTACCGTTACCAGCGTGGCTGGGCGCGTCATCATTTCGCCCACCTCTTGTCGAGAGCTCATGCCGCAACCCGAGGTGTTTGCCAACTGCCTGCGTGAGAGTTTTCAGGAGTTGTTGGCCGCAGCACTCGCATTGACGCGCCCGGCGCCGCAGGCGGCAAAGCCTGTTGCACGAAACCTCAAGACCGCAACGCCCCTCGTGGCCCCAGTCAAGCCGCGAGCGCGGCGCCCGTCAGCAAGCGATAAAACGAGCCGGGCAAGCCCTGCGGTGTGAAGGGCCGCCACTGGCCTTCGGGCTGACTCAAACGGTCGGCCAGGATGGTCATCACCACGGCGTTGAAACCCAGGCCGGTGTGGCTGCCGGGCACGCGGATGTTCTCGTGCAGCTTGGGGTCACCGTCCACCGTGGCTTCTTGCGGCGGCACCACACCGTCACCCAATGAATATAGGCAGCTCAAGGGCATGGGCAGGGACTGCATGTCGCGCACCTTTTTGGCCCTTGGCTGCATGACATGCGCAGCCGGGCCCATCGGGTGGGCCACGCGGCGGTACATGGCTTTGACAAACGCGGGTGACTGGCTGCCTTCAGCGCCGACACTCACCGGGCTTCCCAGCGTGACGACGCTGCGCACACACTCGTTGGCGGCATGCGCGCCATAGACCGCAAACACACCACCCAGGCTCCAACCCACCAGACTGACCTTGCGCCCACTGGTGTGGTGCAGGTAGCGAATTTTTTGCTCCACGCCCTGCGCATGGCGCGTTTGGAAGCCGACGTTGCGGCCAAAGCCCCAGCTGTGGACGTCGTAACCTCGGTTGGTTAAAAACGCCTTCAAACCCATGAGCGAGCCTTCGTCGCCCATGAACCCGGGGATGAGCAGCACGCTGTGGCCATCACCGCGCGGCGTGTTCATCAGCAGCGGCAATGACCACGGTAGCAAGGCCACTTCGGCCAGCGCGCGCCACTCCATCAACGAATGAAACAGTGCGGGCGGGCCTTGGTGGGGGTGACGTTGGGGCATCGTGATGTTGGCTGAACTGTGGTCGTACTGCATCAGTCAAAGGGTCAAGCGT
>JAYVRO010000099.1:0-2329 GCA_043776165.1 Rubrivivax sp.
CGGAAACCCGCAATCGTCTTCTCATTGAGGAGTGCGCTTCCGATGTGTCACCCGAGCGGAGATCAGCGCGTGCAACGTGGCGCGACATAAACTGTTGACCCATGAATGCCGACGCCTCTGAACCGATTCGTGTGCGTGTGCAAACCGCGCAACAAACCTACGACATCCTGATTGCTGAGGGTCTGATCGGACAAGCGAAGTCGTTCTCGGGCCTGCCCGCTTCAACACGCGCCGTGGTGGTCAGCAATGCCACAGTTGCTCAGCACTACAAAGCGCCACTCCTGGCCTCGTTGGCGAGTCATTTTGAAATGGTCACCAGCATCGACTTGCCCGATGGTGAGGCTTTCAAGGACTGGGCGACGCTTAACCTCGTCTTTGACCACTTGCTCAGCACCGGCGCTGACCGCAAAACCGTGCTGTTTGCCTTGGGCGGCGGTGTGGTGGGTGATGTCACCGGTTTTGCAGCAGCCTGCTTCATGCGCGGCATCAGCTTTGTGCAGGTGCCCACCACCTTGTTGGCGCAAGTCGATTCATCGGTGGGTGGCAAAACAGGCGTCAACCATCCTGCTGGAAAGAACATGATCGGAGCGTTTCATCAACCACTGCGCGTGCTGTGCGATGTCGCCACCTTGGACACCTTGCCGCAACGGGAGCTCAGCGCGGGCTTGGCCGAAGTCATTAAATACGGACCCATCGCCGATGCGACATTTTTGCAGTGGTTGGAAGTAAACCTCGACGCATTGCTGGCGCGGGACCACGCTGCGCTCAAGCATGCCATTCGTCGAAGTTGCGAAATCAAAGCCCACGTTGTGGGCTTGGATGAACGCGAAGCCGGATTGCGCGAGATTCTCAACTTCGGTCACACCTTCGGCCATGCTGTCGAGGCTGGTCTGGGTTTCGGCACTTGGCTGCATGGTGAAGCGGTAGCCTGCGGCATGGTCATGGCCAGTGAGCTATCAGCACGCCTGGGGCTCGTACCGCTGGCTGTTGTCGAGCGTTTACGTCGCCTGATCGAGCGTGCTCGGTTGCCTGTCTTGGGCCCTGCATTGGGTGTGCAGCGTTACATGGACTTGATGCGTGTCGACAAAAAAGCCCAGGGCGGTGAAATTCGTTTTGTACTCATCGAAGAGTTGGGCCGTGCTGTCGTCCGAACGGCACCCGATGAGTTGGTGGCGCAAGCCATAGAAGCACATTGCCTGGCCCATTGACGTGGGTGCGCCGATGGCTGATTTGGCCCCATGGGCAATGCACCCGGCCAACACACGCGGGCGACGGGAGAGAGAGCCCAGTGCTGCGCCGCGCAATGAGCACCAACGTGATCGCGATCGCATCGTGCACAGCACGGCGTTCCGCCGCTTGGTCTACAAGACCCAGGTGTTCCTCAATCACGAAGGCGACTTATTTCGCACCCGCTTGACTCATTCTTTGGAGGTGGCGCAGCTCGGTCGATCGATGGCGCGTGCCTTGCGACTCAATGAAGATCTGGTGGAAGCCATCGCCTTGGCGCATGACTTGGGCCACACGCCCTTTGGGCACGCTGGGCAGGACGCATTGGCGGTGTGCATGAGCGCGCATGGCGGGTTTGAACACAATCTGCAAAGCCTGCGGGTGGTCGATGCACTGGAGCTGCGCTACGCCAACTTCGATGGTTTGAACTTGACTTTCGAGACGCGCGAAGGCATTTTGAAACACTGCTCCAGCATGAATGCGAAGCGCCTGGAAGCGCGCGAGCCTGGGGGGGTTGCCAGCCAGTTCTTGCTTGGTCAGTCACCTAGCCTGGAAGCTCAACTGGTGAACTTGGCCGACGAGATGGCCTACAACACGCACGACGTTGACGACGGATTGCGTTCTGGATTGTTGGCACTTGAGCAACTTGAAGAGTTAACAATCTTCACCTCGGCTCGCGACCAGGCTCTCACTGAGCATCCTCATTTGGCCTCCCGCTTGTCGGCTCGTTCGCCGCGCCGATTGTTGGGTGAAACCTTGAGGCGCATGCTTGCCGGCCAAGTGCAGGATGCTTTGGCGACCACCTCGCAAGCGCTTGGGCAGCACGGCCCGCATTCGGCCTCACAGGTCCGCAGCATGCCCCCGCTGGTGGGTTTCAGCCCGGCCATGCGCGAACAAACTGCCGCGCTCAAGCGGTTCTTGTTCAAGGCGCTCTACAGGCACCCGAGGGTTGAGCAAACAACCTCCATCGCGCGCCAAGTGGTGCACGAACTGTTCGCGGCCTACACGAGCCAACCCCAGCAGATGCCCGACGACTACGCCAAGGGTACTCACTCGCCCCGCACGGTGGCCGACTACGTGGCCGGCATGACGGACAGGTTCG
>JAYVRO010000100.1:0-7584 GCA_043776165.1 Rubrivivax sp.
GCGCTGGGCGCGCTTTGCGCCACCCATGGTGTCAACCTGATCGCCATCGGCAATGGCACGGCCAGCCGCGAAACCGACAAGCTGGCGGGTGACCTGATCAAGCGAATCGCAGCCCTGGCCCCGGCGATGGAGATCGAGAAAGCGGTGGTCAGCGAATCAGGTGCGTCGATCTATTCGGCCAGTGAATTTGCCAGCAAAGAGTTGCCCGATCTGGATGTGAGCCTGCGTGGCGCGGTGAGCATTGCACGGCGCCTGCAGGACCCGCTGGCCGAGTTGGTAAAGATTGACGCCAAGAGCATAGGCGTGGGGCAATACCAGCATGACCTGAACCAAGCCGGTTTGGCGCGCTCGCTGGAATCGGTGGTCGAAGACTGCGTGAACGCCGTGGGCGTGGACTTGAACACCGCCTCAGCGCCGTTGCTGGCTCGCGTGGCTGGTCTGTCTCCCACCGTGGCTGCTAATGTCGTACGTTGGCGTGACACGCAAGGCGCGTTTCGCAATCGACAACAGTTGTTGGAGGTCATCGGCCTGGGGCCAAAGACATTTGAGCAAGCCGCTGGTTTTTTGCGCATCCGCGATGGCGACAACCCCCTCGACGTGACCGGTGTGCACCCTGAAACCTACGGCCTCGTGCAACGTTTGGTAGCCGCCACCGGAAAGCCCTTGCCCGAGGTCATTGGCCGCGCCGACGTGTTACGCAGCCTTCGGCCAGAAGCCTTTGCCGATGCGCGTTTTGGTGCCATCACCGTGCGCGACATTCTGGTTGAACTGGAAAAGCCGGGGCGTGATCCGCGACCTGACTTCAGGGTCGCGCGATTCAACGATGGCGTCAGCGACATCAAGGATTTGCAACCCGGCATGCTGCTTGAAGGCACGGTCAGCAACGTTGCACAGTTCGGCGCCTTTATTGACCTGGGCGTGCACCACGATGGCCTGGTTCACGTCAGTCAATTGAGCAACAAATTTGTCAACGACGCGCGCGAAGTGGTGAAAACCGGCACCGTCGTGAAGGTGCGCGTTGTTGAAGTGGACTTGCAGCGCAAACGCATCGCCTTGACCATGAAGCTCGAAGCGCCAACATCGCCGCGCGATGCCTCAGACAACCGTTTTCAGGCCGCTGGCAACAACGAGCGGCCGCGCCGCACGGGGCAGGCCACGGCGCAGACATCAGTGCACCCACCGGCACAGCAAAGCGCATTGGCTGCGGCCTTCGCAAAATTGCAAGGCAAGGGTTGAAACGCGCCTTGCAAGTTCACGCGGGTCCACGCGCGCTGCAACACTTGCGCGAACGTGGCCTTCAACCCGCTGACGTGCGCATCATTCCCGGTGCAGCGGGCGGGCCCAAGGGTTTGGTGCTGAATCCGCTGGACCGATTCATCTTCGGTCAATGGCTGACCGGCGGCACGCCAGCGGGTCAACCCGTTCAACCCGTCCACTTGCTCGGTGCGTCTATTGGCGCATGGCGCATGGCCTGTGCTTGCCTGCCCGATGCCGACGCCGCCTTGAAGCAGCTGGCCGAAGACTACGTGACGCAGCGCTACGACCACGCGCCTGGCAAGCCGCCTACTGCCCGCCATGTCAGCGCGGTATTTGGACGCAAGATTGACGAACGTTTGGGCCAACGCGCTTGTGAAGTGCTGTCGCATCCGAACCGCCGACTGCACGTCTTCACCAGCCGTGGCCGGGGCCTGCTTGCGCGCCAAGGCAGGGTCCGCACGCCGCTGGGCTATCTGGGTGCTCTCGTCGCCAACGCCATCCGCAGGCCCGCATTGGGCAACTGGCTTGAGCGTGTGGTGTTTTCTGACGGGCGTGATGTGTTGCCCATTGCTCTGAACGACTTTCGAAGTCGGAGCGCAACATTGACGCCGAACAACCTGTCCCAAGCACTGTTGGCCAGTTGCTCCATACCGTTTTGGTTGGATGCTGTGCACGACATACCCGGCGCGCCGCGCGGTGCCTATTGGGACGGTGGCCTCACCGACTACCACCTGCATTTGAACTACGCGTCGATGGCGGACGGCTTGGTGTTGTACCCACACTTTCAGGCGCAAGTGGTGCCGGGTTGGCTCGACAAACCATGGAAGCGCCGCCACCGCTTCAGCCCAGCGTTGGACAACATGATCGTGCTGTCCCCGGACCCCGAATGGGTCCGAAGTCTGCCCGGCGCAAAGTTACCTGACCGTAACGACATTCAACGTTTTGGCGACGACGATGCGGCACGGCGTAAGGCCTGGCGCCGCGCGTTAGCGGAGAGCCAACGCCTGGCCGATGACTTCGAGGCTTGCGTGTCGGGGTCGAGTGATTGGGATGTAAAAATCTTGGCTTGAAGAGGCAGGTCTGGGGCTTTGTCTCTTGGCGGCCAGTGACGGATGTCGTCTGTAGATGCCGCTGGTAGATCGCGCTGCAATTGCCCAACTAGAATCTGGCCCCTGCCGCCCACCATAACGCTGCAAAAGGAACGGGAAAGGCACTATGGTTATGACACCGCGAACTACGACCTCGACGTCTCAGGACTAGTCGGCTGCGCAGTCACACCCATTTTTTATTTCAGTTCACACAAAGCGCGGCCCATCACCGCGCTTTTTTGTTTTTGAAAGACTTCCATGATCACGATCACATTGCCCGACGGCTCGCGGCGCCAATTTGACAACCCCTTGACTGTGGCCGAAGTGGCCGCATCCATCGGTCCCGGCTTGGCCAAGTCGGCTTTGGTCGGGCGATTGGACGGCAAGCTTGTCGACACCAGTCACCGCATCGACGCCGACGCGCGATTGGCCATCGTCACCGACCGCGACGCTGATGGCTTGGAAGTTATCCGTCACTCTACCGCGCACCTCTTGGCCTATGCGGTCAAAGAACTGTTTCCTGCCGTGCAAGTCACCATCGGGCCAGTCATTGACAATGGTTTTTACTACGACTTTGCCAGTAAACAACCTTTCACCTTAGAGGATTTGGAGGCCATTGAACAACGCATGTTTGAGCTCGCTCGCAAGGACGAGAAGATCGAACGTCGCGTGCTGCCTCGTGACGAAGCGGTGGCTTATTTCAAAAGCCTGGGTGAGCACTACAAGGCCGAAATCATCGGCAGCATCCCCGCTGGCGAAGACGTGTCGCTCTACCGCGAGGGAGGCTTTGAAGACCTGTGCCGTGGGCCCCACGTACCCAGCACGGGCAAGCTCAAACACTTCAAGTTGATGAAGGTGGCCGGTGCCTACTGGCGCGGTGATCAAGCCAACGAGCAACTGCAACGCGTCTACGGCACGGCTTGGGCCAGCAAGGAAGACTTGCAGGGCCACCTGCGGATGATCGACGAAGCCGAGAAGCGTGACCACCGCAAGTTGGGACGAGAGTTGGACTTGTTCCACCTCGACGAACACAGCCCCGGTACGGTGTTCTGGCACCCCAAGGGCTGGACGCTGTGGCAAGAGGTGGAACAGTACATGCGTCGCGTTTACCGCGAGAACGGCTATCAGGAGGTGAAAGGGCCTCAGATCGTTGATCGGGTCTTGTGGGAGAAGTCTGGGCACTGGGACAAGTACCGCGAGGCCATGTTCACCACGGAGTCTGAAAAGCGCGAGTACGCGCTCAAGCCCATGAATTGCCCAGGTCACATCTTGATCTTCAAGCAGGGCATCAAGAGCTATCGTGACTTGCCACTGCGTTATGGCGAGTTTGGTCAATGCCATCGCAACGAACCCTCAGGCGGTCTACACGGCATCATGCGGGTGCGTGCGTTCACGCAAGACGACGGCCACATTTTCTGCACCGAAGACCACATACTGGACGAATGCGTGACCTACACGACGCTGCTGCAAAAGGTCTACGCTGACTTTGGCTTTGCCAACATCATCTACAAAGTAGCCACGCGGCCTGCGGCTCGCATTGGTTCCGACGAGATTTGGGAAAAGGCCGAATTCGCGCTGATGGAAAGCCTGCGTCGCAGCGGCTGCGAATTTGAAGTGGCGCCTGGCGATGGCGCTTTCTACGGCCCGAAAATAGAGTACACGCTGAAGGATGCCATCGGCCGCCAGTGGCAATGCGGCACCATGCAAGTGGATTTCTCGATGGCCGAGCGACTTGACGCAGTCTACGTAACCGAAACCAGCGAACGCCGCCATCCCGTGATGTTGCACCGAGCCATCGTTGGCAGCCTGGAACGTTTCATTGGCATCTTGATAGAACAACATGCCGGTGCATTGCCCGCCTGGTTGGCCCCGACACAAGTGGTTGTGGCCTCGATCACTGAGAGTCAGGCCGAATACGCCAGTGAAGTGGTGAAAACGCTGCAAAAACAAGGGGTTAGAACTACGCTCGATTTGCGGAACGAGAAAATTAACTATAAAATCCGCGAGCATTCAATGCAGAAGGTTCCGTACATCCTTGTCGTTGGCGAGAAGGAAAAGGCAAACGGGGCCGTTGCGGTGCGCGCCCGGGGCAACCAAGACCTCGGAGTGATGACCCTCGCAGACTTCAGCCAGAAGCTCGCGCTCGACATCTCCCGAAAATCTTGAAGGCAGCAATGGCTCGATGTCGAGCCGTTGCGCTGATTCCCTCTACCGTACCAATGTCGTATCAGTGGCCCGTGTGCCTTCGGGTTGCTCAAGGAGTTTGAACTATCGCTACCTTCATGGATCGCCGCACGCCCAATGCGGAGCGCAAGCACAGGTTGAATCGGGAAATCATGGCGCCACAAGTGCGCTTGAATGGAGTTGAAAACGAGCCGCTTGGTGTCGTCTCCACCCTCGAAGCGCTACGAATGGCAGGTGAGCTGGACGTCGATCTTGTTGAGATCGCCGCGACTGCGGATCCTCCGGTGTGCCGTTTGATGGATTACGGCAAGTTCAAGTACCAAGAGCAAAAAAAGGCGGCAGAGGCCAAGTCAAAGCAAAAGGTCATTGAAGTCAAGGAAGTGAAGTTTCGCCCCGGCACCGACGAGGGTGACTACAACATCAAGATGCGCAACCTGCGCCGCTTCATCTCTGAAGACGGTGACAAAGGCAAAGTCACGTTGCGGTTTCGTGGTCGCGAAATCACACACCAGGACATCGGCATGAGGTTGTTGGAACGCATCCGTGATGAGTTGTCTGATGTTTCGATGGTCGAGCACATGCCCAAGTTGGAAGGGCGCCAGATGATCATGGTGCTGGCGCCAAAGAGGAAGCAGTAGATAGACAAGATTTCGTAGACAGATTTCAACACCGCGGTTTGGTCACTGCGTTGTTTGAAGATGGTGAGAGCATCGACAGGTGTTCAAGCCAATAAGCCGTTGCAGCGCCAACAAGTGCCGTGATCTTCACGGTCGCCTGCAAGGGTCCACTAAAGGAGCAGTCATGCCCAAGATGAAGACCAAGAAGAGCGCGGCCAAGCGGTTTCGAGTGCGTCCGGGGGGTACCGTCAAGCGTGGTCAGGCGTTCAAACGCCACATCCTCACGAAGAAAACCACCAGCCGCAAGCGCCACCTGCGCGGTGCCGTGAACGTGCACGAAACCAACATGGGCCACATGGCCCAGATGTTGCCTTTCGCTGGCCTTTGATCATCACAACGCACAAGGAGTACTGATATGCCTCGCGTTAAACGTGGTATCACAGCGCACGCTCGCCACAAGAAAATCCTCGCGCTCGCCAAGGGCTTTCGCGGTCGTCGCAAAAACGTCTTTCGCATCGCCAAACAGGCGGTGATGAAGGCGGGGCAATATGCCTACCGCGATCGTCGTACGCGCAAGCGTGTCTTTCGCCAACTTTGGATTGCGCGTATCAACGCAGCGTCGCGCCAGTTGGGCGTGACCTACAGCAAGTTCATGGCTGGCTTGAAGAAAGCCAACATCGACATCGACCGCAAGGTGCTTGCCGATTTGGCCGTTCGCGACCCAGCCGCTTTCGGTGCTGTGGTCGCCAAGGTGAAGGCTCAATTGGCTTGATTCGCATCGCGGGGTTCGCCCTGCGTGCCCGTCAAGCAGGGCCAGGCCGTCACCTCGGGGCGGCCTTTTTTTATTTCTCCCTCCACTTCTTGCACTCTTTGCGATGAAAGATCTTGACTTGTTGGTAAGCACGGCGCAGTCCGAATTTGCAGCGGCCACCAGCCCCGCAGAGCTGGAGAACGCCAAGGCCAGGTTTGTTGGCAAAGCAGGGCGCGTGACTGAACTGCTGAAGGCTTTGGGCGCGCTGAGCGTGGAAGAGAAGAAGGCCCGCGGTGCCGATATCAACCATGCCAAACAAGCCATCGAAGTGGCCCTGCATCTGCGCCGTGGTGCGTTGGCCGAAGCCGAGCTTCAGGTGCAGTTGCGCGCAGAAGCACTGGACGTCACCTTGCCAGGCCGCACAAGGGGTCAGGGTGGATTGCACCCGGTTTCCCGAACACTGGAACGCATCGAGGGCATCTTCGCTTCCATGGGGTTCGATGTCGCCGAGGGGCCCGAGATCGAGACTGACTGGATGAGCTTCACAGCGCTCAACAACCCCGAAAACCACCCAGCACGGTCAATGCAAGATACCTTTTACGTTGATGTAAAAGACGCGCAAGGTCAATGGTTAAACCTTCGCCCCCATACCAGCCCCATGCAGGTGCGTTACGCGCGCACGCACGCCGCGCGCTATGCGGGGCTCCAGCACATGCCAGAGATCCGCGTCATAGCGCCGGGTCGCACTTACCGTGTCGACAGCGACGCCACACATTCACCCATGTTTCATCAATGTGAGGGCCTGTGGATGGGCGAAAACGTCAGCTTCAAAGACTTGAAGGTCGTGTTCACGAATTTCATCCACCAGTTCTTTGAATCGGACGACATTGATGTGCGTTTTCGGCCTTCATTCTTTCCGTTCACGGAACCTTCAGCGGAAATTGACATTGCATTCGCCAGCGGCCCGCTGAAAGGACGGTGGTTGGAGGTGGCGGGCTCGGGACAGGTGCACCCCAACGTTGTGCGCAACTACGGTTTGGATCCTGAGCGTCACATTGGTTTCGCCTTTGGCATGGGCCCAGACCGCCTGACGATGCTGCGATACGGTGTGAACGATTTGCGCTTGTTTTTCGAAAACGACCTGCGATTTTTGTCGCAGTTCCAATGATTTAGACAAGGCCACACAGGTTCATCATGCAGTTTCCAGAATCTTGGTTGCGCGAGTTTTGCAACCCCCCCTTGTCCACCCATGCGTTGGCCGACTTGCTGACGATGTCGGGCATGGAAGTGGAAGAGTTGCGTCCGGTTGCGCCGCCTTTCAGTGGCGTTGTGGTGGCTGAGATCGTGGCCATTCAACCCCATCCTTCAGCCGACAAACTGCGTGTTTGTTTGGTCAATGCCGGGGCGCACTCAGCTCATGGGCACTTGCAAATCGTTTGTGGCGCAGCCAATGCACGAGTAGGCATGCGAGTGCCTTTAGCCCTTGTTGGCGCTGAGCTGCCAGCCGGGGAGGACGGCCAGACCTTGCGTATCGAACTTGGTAAATTGCGGGGAGTTGATAGCGCTGGCATGTTGTGTTCGGCACGCGAATTGAAGATTGCCGACGACCACGCGGGCCTGCTGGAGCTGGCCGCCGATGCCCCCTTGGGCGCAAACGTGCGGGAGGTGCTCGCGCTCGACGACATGG
>JAYVRO010000101.1:0-7547 GCA_043776165.1 Rubrivivax sp.
CAGCGTTTGCGTCGGGTTGTGCGTGACGGCAAAACCCAGGCCGAAGCCCACGCCGTTGTAGGTGGCCTCGGAAAACATCGACACCGACAGGTCTGACAAGTCCTTGCCACCGGGCAGGTGGTTCTGCCGCATCAAGTGCAGCGTTTTGGGGCCGATCAGACGGTGGCCATTGAAGACACCACCTTGGCGCAGCATGTCGCAAAAGCGCATGTAGTCAGACGCCGTGCCGACCAAGCCGCCACCACCCGACGGTGCCGCGGTGGGTTGCAGAAAATTGCGCCCCCCGACCACCGGCTTGATCTTGCCGTTTTTGCCGTTGTTGCTGTCAACGCCCGTGACATAACACTGCGCAAAGCGCCGGGCTTTGTCTTCGCTGACATGAAACGCGGTGTCGACCATGCCCAGCGGTTCGAAGATCTTGCTGCGCAAATACGCGTCAAACGGTAGGCCCGAGATCTTGCCCACCAAGTAACCCAGCACGTCAGTGGCCACCGAATAGTTCCATGCCGAGCCGGGTGAAAACTCCAGCGGCATGGTGCCCAGCGCAGCAATGAAGGGCTCCAGGCCGTCGCTGTGCTCAAACGCATCGGCCTTGCTCAGCCGGTAGGCAGCGTCAACGTTCGTGCGGGTTTGAAAGCCATAGGTCAAGCCCGAGGTGTGGCGCAACAGGTCGACGATGCGCATCGGCTCATCCACCGCCTTGGTTTGAAACGTACCCGGCAAGCCCGCGACATAAACGCGCAAGTCCTTCCAAGCGGGGATGAACTTGTGCACCGGGTCGTCCAGCGCCACCAAGCCCTGTTCCACCAGCATCATGAACGCCACGCTGGTGATCGGCTTGGTCATGGAGTAGATGCGCACCATCGTGTCATCGGCCATCGCAGCGCCGGTTTCCAAGTTCGCGTGGCCCAGCACGCTGTGGTGCACCAACTGGCCGCCGCGTGAAATCTGCAATTGCGCACAAGGCAAGCGGCCCGGGTTGATGTAGCGCTCGGCCAAAAATTGGTCGATGCGCGCCAAACGCACAGAACACATGCCTAAGGTTTCAGGTTTGACAGTCATGGATTTACCGGTGGGGGTTTTGGAGCCGCGTCTTCGGGTGACGCTGCGGACGAACTTTTGAACGATCTTGCGGGCGAACGTGGTCATGAGACTAACCCGCCGCCACGCAGTCACCTGTCGCCAGTGTGGCGCAGTTCGCGCAGGGTTTGCACCAGTCTCGGCGCAGCGACGCGACCCTAGCATGCGACCACGCCCATCCCCTTGCACAGCGCCCCATTCCACTGCGCGATGTCCGCCTACCTCGTTCGCCGCCTCCTCGCGCTGATCCCCACGCTGATCTTCGCCAGCATCATTGTTTTTTCAACGGTGCGCCTCATCCCCGGCAGCGTCATCGACTTGATGCTCAGCCAAAACGACATCGGCGCGGACAAGCTCAGCCGCGACCAATTGGTTGCGGCCCTGGGGCTCGACCGTTCGATGCCCGAGCAATACGTGCGCTGGGTATGGGCCTTGTTGCACGGCGACCTGGGCAACTCGTTGTGGCACTCCACGCCCGTGCTGGCAGAAATCTTGCACCGCATCCCAGTCACCTTCGAGCTGGGATTGATGGCGCTACTGGTGGGCCTGACCATCGCCCTGCCCATTGGCGTTTATTCGGCCATGCGCCAAGACACTGGGGGCGACCTCATCGCCCGCTCGTTCGCCATTCTGTTGCTCGCCGTGCCGAGCTTTTGGGTCGGCACGATGGTGATGGTGTTCCCGTCCATCTGGTGGGGTTGGTCACCCGAAGTCAACTACGTGAAGTTCAGCGACGACCCGTGGCAGAACATGAAACAGATGATCGTGCCGGCCATCGTGTTGGGCATCTCCCTGTCAGCCGTGACCATGCGCATGACGCGCACCATGATGCTCGAAGTACTGCGCCAGGACTACATACGCACCGCTTGGGCCAAGGGCCTGCGTGAACGTTTGGTGGTGATGCGCCACGCGGTGCGCAACGCGCTCATTCCCGTGGTCACGTTGGTGGGTTTGCAAGCGCCCTTGCTGATTGGTGGTGCCGTCATCATCGAGCAGATTTTTGTGCTGCCAGGCATGGGTTTGTTGATGCTCGAAGCGGTTAGCCAACGAGATTACCCGGTGGTGACCGGCGTGTTTTTGGTCGTGGGAGTGGCCGTGATGCTCATCAACCTGGTGGTCGACTTGAGCTACGGTTTGCTCGACCCGCGTGTGAGGCACCGCTGATGAACACGGTCGCAGCTCCCGCCGCGACGGGCCCCGTGCGCGACTTCATCTCGCGTTTGTTTCACGACAAGCCTGTGGGCGCTGCGGCGGCGATCATCTTCTTGGTGTTTGTTTTTGCGGGCATGTTTGCGCAGGTGCTGGCGCCTTACGGTTTCAACGAAATCAGCATGCTCGAGCGCCTGAACGCGCCATCCTGGAAGCACCCTTTTGGCACCGACAACCTGGGCCGCGACATGTTCTCGCGCTGCCTCTACGGCGCGCAGATCTCGGTGATCATCGGCTTGGCGGCCGCCGCGCTGGCCACACTCATCTCGGTGGTGATCGGCACGCTCACGGGCTACTTGGGTGGGCGCTTTGACATGGTGGTGCAACGCATCGTCGACGCCTACATGTCCTTCCCCGAACTGGTCATCCTCATCGCCGTGGTGTCGGTGGTGGGGCCGGGCATGTTCCAGATCATTGGCGTGCTGAGCCTGGTGCTGGGCATTGGTGGTTCACGCATCATCCGCAGCGCCGTGGTGTCAGCCCGCGAGAACATGTACGTGCATGCCGCGCAGTCCATTGGCGCGTCAACCAACCGTGTGCTGTGGCGCCATCTTTTGCCCAACATCATGCCGCCCATCATCGTGCTGTTCACCACGCGTGTGGGCGCCGTCATCCTGGTCGAATCGGGCCTGTCGTTCCTGGGCCTGGGTGTGCCGCCGCCCGCACCCACCTGGGGTGGTTTGCTCAGCGGTGCTGGCCGCACCTACATGTTCCAAGGGCCTTGGCTCGCGCTGGCGCCAGGGCTTTGTTTGACGGTGGTGGTGTATGCCACCAACGTGTTTGGTGATGCCCTGCGCGACCTTTTAGACCCACGCATGCGCGGCTCGAAGTAACAACGGCCAACATGGCCACAACTGGAGACAGAAGATGAAATTGTTCGACCAAGGAACCGCGTCACTTCAAACGTTGGCGGCAGCCGCAGCACTGTGCCTGGCAGCGCCAGCAGCGTTGGCCCAGGCCGAAAAGCCGCAGTACGGCGGCACGCTCAACATCGGCAACGTTTATGTCACGCTTTCACCGCTGTCTTTTGACCCCGCCGATTGGGCCTGGAAGTTTGGCCAAGACACCGGCGTGATGTATGAGCAACTCTTTGCTGCCGACCTGAACAAGTCCCTACGCAAAGGCGGCAAATTCGCGTTTGTCGCTGACGCGTGGTTGCCCACTGAAGGCATCCGCGGAGAACTCGCCGAAAGCTGGAAGACTTTGGACAACCCCTTCCGGGTGGAAGTGAAATTGCGCAAAGGCGTGATGTTCCCGGAGAAGCCCGGCGTCATGAAGGCGCGGGAATTGACCGCTGACGATGTGGTCTACAGCTACACACGGCTGGATGGCAGCAAGAAAAAGATCCCCACGTACTTTGACCACGTGGAGAAGGTGGAAGCCAAAGACAAACATACGGTGCTCTTCACTTTCAAGAACTACAACGCCGAGTGGGACTACCGCTTTGGCTGGGGATATTTCTCAGGCCTCGTGCCCAAAGAGGTGAGCGACGCGGGCGCGGGCAACGGGAAAAACGCCAACGGCACGGGGCCCTTTCAGTTAACCGACTACGTGCAGGGCAATGCCATGACGTACGCCAAGAACACGCTGTATTGGGACAAAGAGACGATTGGCGGACAGGCCTACAAGATGCCCTTTGTCGACAAGATCGTCTACCGCACCATCAAAGACGAAGCCAGTTTTCTGACCGCCTTGCGCACCGCCAAGTTGGACGTGCTGGAGGGCATTCGGTGGAGCGCTGTGGACGAGCTCAAGAAGAGTGCACCGGCACTCAAATGGCGCAAGTGGGTGGACACCGGCGGCACCTTCGTCGCACTGCGCGTCGACACCAAACCGTTTGACGATATTCGTGTGCGCCGCGCGCTCAACATGGCCGTCAACAAGCAAGAGATCGTCAAGTCCTACTACAACAACAACGCCGTGCTGTTCGGGTATCCGATGCACCCCGACTACATCGGCTACTTTGAAACCCTGGACAAGATGCCGCTCGCCGCGCAGGAGCTCTTTGTTTACAACCCCGACAAGGCCAAAGCGCTGCTTGCCGAAGCGGGTTATCCCAAAGGCTTCACCTTCAAAACGCAGGTGTGCTCGTGCAGCCCCGACCACATGGACCTCATCCCCTTGGTGGCCGCTTACCTTGAAAAGGTGGGCGTGAAGATGGAGATCCAGCCCATGGAGTACGGCGCGTTCTTGTCGGCCATGACGACAAAAACCAACGCACCAGGTTACATGATGCGCAACGGGCACACCAACCCCACGACCAGCATCCGCAAGAGTTTTGTCACCAAACAAACCTGGAACCCATCGCAGTACACCGACCCCGAGATGGACAAGCGCATGGCCGAGACCTACCTCGAGCGCGATGAGAGCAAGCGCCAGTTGCTCATCAAACTGATGACCCGCGATATCGTTGAAAAAGCCCCCTACATCTGGCTGCCCACGCCCATCGGCCACAGCGCCTGGTGGCCTTGGGTGAAGAATTACGATGGCGAGCTGCGCGCCGGTTCAGAGCGGCCCGGCCCCATCCATGCACGCATGTGGATCGATCAAGAAATGAAAAAGAAAATGGGGTTCTGAGCCCGAACCCATCCGAGGCCAATCATGAAGATCCTGATCTTTGGCGCCACCGGTTCGACCGGGCAGCATCTGGTCCAGCAAGCGCTGGCCGCTGGGCACACCGTCACGGCCTTCGTGCGTGACCCGACGCGGCTGCGGGTCAGTCACCCGAATCTGACCTGCTGTGTCGCCGATGTCATGGACCGTGCGTCGGTGCAAACCGCCATGCCCGGGCACGACACGGTGCTTTGTGCACTGGGCGACATGCCAGAAACCAAGGGCGACGCGGGTAGGCGCCAACCCAGGGTGCCGGTCTGTTCGGTCGGCACGGGCAACATCGTGGCCACGATGACGGCCAGCGGCGTGCGGCGCATCGTGGTGGAAAGTGCTGCCTGCGTCGGTGAAAGTCAGCAGGCTGGCCGCTGGGGCGCTTCGGCCATCATCCGGTTTGTCTTGCGGGCGGTGATGCTGGACAAAGAGGCGCAGGACGCCGCTTTGCGCCAAAGCTCACTCGACTGGACCTTGGTGCGTCCACCCCGTCTCAACAATGGCCCGGTGACGGGTGGCCTTCGCGCAGGCGTCGGCCTGTCCTGGGGATTGCTGTCAAGGGCTTCAAGGGCGGATGTGGCGGCCTTCATGCTGCACACGCTGAGTGACGCGTCCACTGTGCATCAAGCCATCACAGTGACTTACTGAACCATTTCCATGGATGAACAGCCCCTGCTCAGTGTTCGCAACCTGGTCACGCGATTTCGCACATCGCGTGGCACGGTCACTGCGGTCGACGGCGTGTCGTTTGACGTCGCCTCAGGTGAAACGTTGGCCATTGTGGGTGAGTCGGGTTCGGGAAAAAGCGTCACCGCGCTGTCGATCTTGCGACTCATCCCTGACCCGCCGGGCCACATCGAAAGCGGGCAAATCCTCTTTGATGGCCAAGACCTGCTCACGCTTGGCGACAAACAAATCCGAGCTGTGCGCGGCAACCGCATTGCGATGATTTTTCAGGAGCCTATGAGCTCGCTCAACCCCGCACTGACGATTGGTTTGCAAGTCGGCGAGCCTGTCAACTTGCACCGCAAGATGCCCTGGCCGGGCGCACTGGCCAAAGCGCGCGAACTGCTGGGTTTGGTGCGCATGTCAGACGCCGCGGCGCGTGCGGTGGCCTACCCGCACCAGTTCAGCGGCGGCATGCGCCAGCGCGCCATGATCGCCATGGCCTTGGCCTGCGAGCCGCAACTCATCATTGCCGATGAGCCCACAACGGCGCTGGACGTCACGGTGCAAGCGCAGATCCTTGACCTGTTGAAAGACCTGGCGCAACGCGCCAGGTCGGCCCTCATCCTCATCACGCACGACCTCGGCGTGGTGGCGCGCTACGCTGATCGTGTCGTGGTGATGTACGCCGGGCGTGTGGTTGAAGCCGCACCAGCGGCCGAGCTGTATGCCCATCCACGCCACCCTTACACGCGCGGCCTGATGGCCAGCGTGCCGCGTCTGGACGGCGACACCGCGCAACGTTTGGTGCCCATCGAAGGCCAGCCGCCCGACTTGGCGCAATTGCCGCACGGCTGCGCTTTTGCGCCGCGCTGCGCCCATGCCAGCGACGCTTGCCGCGCAGAGCGCCCCGCGCTGCGTGAGGTGGGCCTGCGCCACCAGGTGGCCTGCATATTGAACGAGGTGCGCGAGCAGACTGCGGCATGACTGAGCCCTTGCTCAAAGTCGACAACCTGAAGGTGCACTTCCCCGTGCACAAGGGCATCATCTTCAAGAAACAAGTGGCCACCGTGAAGGCCGTGGATGGTGTGTCTTTTACTCTCGACCGAGGTGAAACGTTGGGCCTGGTGGGCGAGAGCGGTTGCGGCAAGTCGACCACCGGTTTGGCGGTGCTGAAAATGCAGCAAGCCACGGTCGGCCGCATTGAGTTTGAAGGCCAGGACATCACACACCACGACAAGGCGCAGATGCGGCCTTTGCGGCGTCGCATCCAGATGGTCTATCAAGACCCCTACGGCTCACTCAACCCGCGCATGAAGGTCGGCAGCATCATCGGTGAACCCCTCGTGGTGCACGGCTTGGCCAACGACGCTGCGGACTACCAAAAACGCATCAAAACGCTGATGCGCACAGTCGGCCTGCTGCCCGACATGGCCGAGCGCTACCCACATGAGTTCTCGGGCGGCCAGCGCCAGCGCATCGGCATTGCGCGCGCTTTGGCACTCGAGCCGAGTTTGCTGATTTGCGACGAGCCGGTGTCGGCGCTTGACGTCTCGATCCAAGCCCAAGTGGTGAACGTTTTTGTTGAACTGCAAGAGCGTCTGGGCCTGGCGTATTTGTTCATTGCGCACGACCTGGCCGTGGTGCGCCATGTCAGCAACCGCATTGCGGTGATGTACCTCGGGCGCATTGTTGAAGTGGCGCCCCGCGCCGACATCTACAAGGCGCCGCTACACCCCTACACGCAGGCCCTGTTGGCTGCAGTGCCCGTGGCCGACCCGGCCGTGGAAGCCACCCGCGCGCGCGTCATCGTGGTGGGCGAAGTGCCCAGCGCCATGAACCCGCCCAGCGGTTGCCGCTTTCACACACGATGCCCGCAAGCCATGCCACGCTGCAAAAGCGACGACCCGCCACTGCAAGACCTGGGTGCTGGGCGAGCGGTGGCTTGCCATCTGCATGACATTCGCGGCGTGCAGTCGCTCCCCAAT
>JAYVRO010000102.1:0-7543 GCA_043776165.1 Rubrivivax sp.
TGCGGTCGAACCCGCGGCCAGTCCCGACCTTGAATCCGCAGTCGCATCCAACGCTTCACGCACACTCGCAATCACACCAGCAATCGGCTTCTGAACGACACCCGGCACCGGCACTGTCCAGGGCCAAAAATGCACTAATACGCTGACACAAAGCAGCGCCATCACCAGGCTCGTTGCAGGCCAAAACCAAAGCAACAACCGGCTGCGCGCAGCAACGCTGTCTGGGCCCGCAAACACCTCGCGCGCGGCAGCGTCTACTTGCAGTTTGTCCACCCGCGCGGCACCGGCAGCAAAGGCGCCCAACAAAGCGCGGTCACACAACAAGTTGATGCGCCTGGGCACACCCGCAGTGAGCTTGTGCACTTGCAGGCGGGCGGCGCGGTCAAAGGGCATCACGCCCGTGGCACCCGCCACGGCCAAGCGGTGGCGCATGTAACGCGCGGTGTCGGGTGCGTCCAGTGGCCCCAGGTGAAACCGCGCGATCACACGTTGCGCAAGTTGTTCAAGTTCTGGCCTGGCCAGCATGCTTCGCAACTCGGGCTGCCCGATGAGGATGATCTGCAAGAGCTTGCGTTCGTTGGTTTCGAGGTTGGTGAGTAAACGCAGTTGCTCCAGCACATCAGCCGACAGGCTTTGGGCTTCGTCGATGACCAGCACATTGTTCTCACCTGCCGCGTGAGTGCGCAGCAAATAGGCGTTCAGCGCATCGACTTGCGCCTTGATGCCGCTGCCCACCACGGTCACAGCAAACTCGTCACACACCGACTGCAACAGCTCGGCCGCCGTGAGCTTGGGATTGAAGATGTAGGCGACGTGGTTGTTTGCGGGCACTTGCTCCAGGAAGGCACGGCACACCGTGGTTTTTCCAGCGCCAATCTCACCCGTCAACAACACAAACCCACCACCGCTTTGCAGACCGTAAAGCAAGTGCGCCAGAGCCTCGCGATGGCGCTCACTCATGAAGAGGTAGCGTGGGTCGGGTGAGATAGAAAACGGCTCGTGCTGAAGGCCAAAGTGGCGGGCGTACATGCGCATGAGGATAGCGGCATACTTTGGCCTCGTTGGCCGGCGTGCTCGTCCGCTTTGCCCGCTTTGCGCGCACCATGCACCCTACCGACCCTTGCACCACGAGGAGCCCCAACCATGGCCGATCCGCAATCCGCCCAAGCCACGCAGCTACGCAACATCGAAGCCAAGACCGGCAAGAGCTTGGCATCACTTCAGGGCTGTTCGTGGCCAGCGGCCTGGTAAAAGTGAGCGAGCAACGCACCATGCTGATGCAGACACTCGGACTGGGGTATGGCGACGCCAACGCCGTGGCTTTGCGAGCCAAAGACGCCTCCGCGCCAGCCGCCCATGACGCCAACCCACTTGTTGCGATCTACGCTGGCGCAAAAGCCCCGTTGCGAGCTTTGCACGAACACTTGTGCCAGCAGATCGATGCGCTGGGCGCTGACGAGAAGGCGCCGGAAAAAACAGTTCGCATTGGCAGCGCCGCCGACATAGACGCCGAACGAATGGACTGGGTGCGTGCGGCCTACGACGCGCAAGTTGACGCGGACGCGGGTGCTGACTCAGTGCAAACCCAGCGCGTCCTTGCGCACAAACAGCGCATTGCCGGCCAGCGCCGGGTGGTCAAAGTGCACCTCGTAGAGCGTGAAGCCGACGGCGTCGAGGAAGGCGCAGTAGCTCAGGAACGGCACCTCGTCTTTGTACAAGCTGCCGCGCAGGGTGTCAAAAAGCGAGAAATCTGTGGTGACTGGCTTGGTGGTTAACGGTTGACTTGAGCCACACAGACGGTCAGGAACGGGGCCTGCTGCTGGGTTTGAGCAAAGCTCGGCACCACGTGCTCCAACGTGAAGTGCGGCGGCCATTGATACAGCGTTTCAAGCAGGCTGAAACCATTGCTCATCAATGTGGTTTCGAATTGCTGATAGCGAAACTCAAACGGGTGGTAGCGCGTGAGCAAGCCGAACTTGTCGCCGCGGTACACGGGGGTCGAACACACAAAGCGCCCGCCTGGGCGCAGCACGCGCTTGGCTTCTTCAAAGTACTTGGCCACCTCGCTGGGCTGAATGTGTTCAATGGTCTCGAACGAGATGAAGGTGTCGATGCTGTGGTCATTCACCGGCAGCTCCAGCACGCTGCCTTGCAAGTAGCGGTGTTTGTCGGGTTGGCTGGCGACCTTCATCATGGGCAAATACTGCTCGTTGGCAAAGGCCACCATGTTGGGGTCGATGTCCACGCCGGTGTAGCTTTTGCAATTGAGCAGCAGCGATGAATAGCCGCAGCCCATGGCGGCGTCAAGCACGTCAGCGCCGTAACACAGGCCCTTGGCGAAGGCGTAGCGGTACAGGTGGTCCAGGTTGAGCGATTGCAGCGTGCCGTAAGGGCGCGGGATCAGGTGCTCGTTTTCGTCGACTTCGGCCAGATTGAATTGGTGGGCTTCCAAGGGTGCGTTCATATCAAGCTCATTTCAAACGTTAATTGGCAAGCGCAACAGGCGACCAGCGACAAGCGCGCGGGTCAAAAGGCACGCAAATAGATTTCCGGCAACTGACGCACGTTGGGCCGGTCCAGTGGGCCGGGGATGGGTTCGGCCGAATGGCCCGAGAACAGCGCAGCGTCTTTGCGCAGGTAAGTCAGTTCCAGCAAGCGCGGGAATGGGATGCCGCCGAGCATCACCATGCCGCCCGCGTTGTTGGCGTGCATGTGAACCACGTGGTGCGTTAAGGCGAGCTTGCTGAAGACGGCGTAGGCCTTGTCAAAGTAGTCGCGGTTCACGAGGTTTTGAAAGTCATGAAACTCACCCGTCAACACTTCAAAACGCGCCAGGTCTTCGGTGGTGCTCTCGAACAAACAGTCCCACTCGGCGCCTTCGGTGTCGAACTTCAAGATGGGGTGTTCGGCACCTTGCCAGTCGATCATTTGCATCATGCTGCGAAGGCTCAAAAACGGACCTGCATCGCTGCCCCAACCACGCTTGTGAAAGGTGATGCTGGGGTGGGTGCTGGGGCTGGCTTCGATGGTGTGATCAAACTGCAAGACGCGCGCGCCCAGCGCTGCCAGCTGGTCATCAAAACTCACCTCATTGCCAATGCCAATTGAGAGCAAGGTGTTGCTCTTTTGGCTGCTCGACGGCATGACATAACCCCCATCACCTTCGGAGCCCAAACGCACTTTCACGTCGCTGGCCATTTGCCAGGGGCGGATAAGGTTGAGCAATGAAAAAAGCTCGGCGTGTGTCACCGGACGAGGCAAAGCGGGACGGGGCTTGTCGTTCATGGCGGTGACCTGGTTGGGTGGTGGTGTTGGTAGCGGCGGCGCGGGCAAAGGTTGTTGAAAGACGCCACTGGCCTGAAGCAGCCGTGCCATCGACAAAAATGTGGAACCCGATGTGGGCAGCAACTCGGTGCGCGACAAGATCAGCAAGTCGATCAAACCTTCCACCACTGACGTCGCACCACGTTCGATGTTGTAAGGAAACTCTCGCCCGTCTTGATCTGTGGTCATGTGCAGCCAGGCAGCGTTTTTTTGCACCTTCCCTGGGAACGCCGTCTTCTTGAACACGGCGCAATGTGCGAGCGTGTCGAACCGTTCGTTGACCTCGGCAGCGTCGCTGCAGACAAAGGCACGCCGGCCGCTGGTTTTGAGCTGCTCAAATATCGCAGCGTCGTTCACCTTGTCGCCAAAGTCCGTCTTGCGGATGTGGATGCCCAAGATGGTGGCGTTGATGCGGTGTTCGGTGCAAAAAGCCCAGGCCTGCGCGGCCACGTTGGCGTTGGGTGTCAGCGAGCGCAGCGCCTGATGCACCTCGTCTGCGGCCACCCAAGAAGGGATGAGGTTGTTGAAGTACACGATGCCGTCTGCGCGCGCCAGGTAGGGCAGGTAGTCGTCGTAGCTGCTCAGCGTGGTGTTGAGCACAAAGCGCTCAGGTGGAAAGTTAAGCTGGTTTTCTTGCATCAGCATGCGCTGTGTGCCGTGCTCGCGAAACCGCGACAGCGGGGTGTCGAGCACCGGCATGGGCGCGTCAAACAAGCTCTGAAGTGACGCGCCGCACCAGTTATTGATGGGCCAGGCCATCTGCCAGGCATGGCCAAATTTGCGCCGCAGGATGAGCGCAAACAAAAGTGCGTTGAGCCGGTTGGCCAGCCCGCCGTCGCACAGCACAGTGTTCATGACGTGACTTTCATTGGTGTGGTGGTGTGGACGCGCTCCCAACTGAAAGCCAACACGGTGTTGGTCAAGGGTTGAGCTTGCTCGTCGTGTTGGCTGGCGAACATGCAGGCCGTGCTGCGCACGCCCAGGGCCGCCTCGATGAGTTGTTCAGCGCACGCCGCACTTTGCAGCGGCGCGGGGCTCGTCAGTAAAGCCACCCAGGTGCCCTGCTGTGGTGCCACCAGGCGGATGAGTTTTTGCGCTGCGTGCTCCAACAGCTCACCGGGCAGGCCGATCAGCAGCACCAGGTCATACGGTGCTTGGGCGGTGGTGAAGATCTTGCCGTCGGGGGCAAAGTCGCTGGCCATCAGGTCCAGCACCGTGCCTTCGCCTTTGGCCAGCAGCACCGAAAGTGCCGTGGTCGCGGCCTGGAGTTCGTCTGCGCTGAAGGCCCGTGGTGCTGTACTTTCTTGCACGCGCACGACCAAAAAGCGCAGGCCCGGGCGCAGCAGTGGCGAGAGGATGTCTTGCAGTGGCGCGGCCATGTGGCGGCGCGGCGATATGAGTGCTCCCAAGCTGCTGCGCTGCTGGTGGCAGGCGTACTCCAGCACGGGATTGGAGCTGAGCTGAAAGCTCGGGTCTTGGGGGTTGCCGCGGGCCAGAAAGTGGGCCTGGGGGTCGCGCTTTGCCTCCGGATCATCACGGTGGAGCCAAGCATATCGTTTGGCATCAAAACTGGCCTGTACACGGTGCCGCCCCAGTCCACCGTGCCAGTGCACAAAGGGGTTGTTGTCTGTGGTGCCGGGCCAGTAGTCGATGCTCACGCCACTTTCCAAACGGGCGAAATCAAAAGAGAGTTGATCCCGTTTCGAAAAGGCCAAGATGCTTTCCCACCACAACACGCCAAAACGTTTCACGGTCGGGTGGTGGTGTGAGCGCAGCATCACGGTGGCGGTGGTCAGTGGCGTGATGGAAGTGAGTGGGCGGCGCGCTGCGTAAAAGTCCATCTGCGCACACACGGTGGCCACATCGTCGTAGCCCAGGCAAGCCACGGCACCGGCTTCTTCTTCAGGGTTGTGGCGTGTGGCGTGTTGGAACGCCTTGAAGAGATGCGGTGCTGGCGTGATCAGGTCGCTGGCCCGGGGCAGCCGGCGAAACGTGACCGTGTTGTCAACGTACAAGCTGAACGCCGTTTCGGCAAAGTACTCATGCGGCATGGCCTTGGCGCGGCGCGAGAGTTTTGCCGGTGGCAAATGCCGATCGTCGACGAGCCGCATGCGCCAAACGGGTGAGTGCAGCTTCGGGTTGTCGGTGATGCACACCCAGTCGATGTCGAGATCGGTCTGTGCGTCAACAGGCAGCTCAGCCAGTGGGTTGTTCAGCGCTTCCTTGGCGCCGATCAACACGGTGTAGACGGTTAACTTTTGACGTGGGCCAAGCACGGGTAAAGGCTCGGCGCGTGGCCGTGCGCGCAGGCTCGGGTACACATCAGCCCACCACAAAAGCAGCACCGCCAGGCTCCACAGCTTCATCACCGGCACGCCTTGGCCAGCGTAGAACTGGTTGATCAAAGTGCGTGCTGCGACCAGATCCAACACCTCGGCCAGGGGTTGGCCCCGCAACCGCTCTATGGCGCCCAGCAGCCGCGCTTGCAGGGGCTGCAAGAAAAAGGCCGGTGGCACGGTGAAACCCATCTTGCGCCGCTCGATCACCGAGCGCGGCAGCTTGCTGGCCATCAAGCGGCGCAGCACATGTTTGCTCGAATTTGCGTTGGGCAACTTCATGCATTGCGGCAAGGTCGACGCAAAGCGGTGCAAATCCAAATCCAAAAACGGAAAGCGCCCTTCGAGTGAATGGGCCATCAGGACCTTGTCGGCCTTCATCATCAGGTTCTCGGGCATCCAGGTGCCCAGCTCAAAGGCCTGCATGCCCGCCAGCGCGTTGGCGTTGTGGTCATACAGCGGCCGATAGCGCAAGTGGTGCAGCGGCAAAGTCTTGTCGCGCAGCAAAGCGTTGGCGTCAATGTGGCTGGCGCTTTGCAAAAAAAAGTGGCCAAACATCGCATCGCGGTCCAGCCCCGCCTCCAGCGCCAGCTGGTGGTGGTGATAGCCGGCAAACAGCTCGTCGCCGCCTTCACCGCTGAGCACCACGGTCACGTCGTTGGCGATGCGCTGCGCGAGTGTGGACAGCGCAAAACAGGCCGGATCGGCGATGGGTTCATCGAGCTGGGAAATGACCTCGTCCATGCCGGCGCGCAACTCGTCTTGCGTGAGGCTCATCTCGACGTAGTCGAGCTCAAAGTGCCGCGCCACCTCACGCGAAAAGGTAAATTCATTGACCTCTGGAAAACCAATGCTGTAGGCCTTGAGCCGCGCGCCGCTGGCATGCACATAGGCCGCGATGGCACTGGAATCCAGCCCACCCGAAAGCAGCACGCCAATGGGCACTTCACCCATCAACTGCGACTTCACGGCCTGCGCCATCAAGCCGTCCAGCTCGTCGATGTAAGCCGCCTCGCTCTTGGCCACCGGGCCGTCCGACATGGCGGCCTCGGCATACCGGGTGGTGCTGCGCCGCTGGCCATCCCAACGCATGACATGACCTGCTGGCAGCTTTTCAATGCGCTTGAACTGCGTGTAGGGCGCCAGGTTGTAGCGGTACGCCAGGTAGTCTTGAAAGCCAATCGGGTTCAGGCTGTGGTCCAGCCCTTCCAGGCCCAGGAGTGTGCGCAATTCGGACGCAAAAGCCAGGCAGTGATCGTCTTCGTAGATGTAGAGCGGCTTGGCGCCAAAACGGTCGCGCACCAGCGTGAACGAGTTGTCTCGGGTGTCAAAAAAGCAGGCCGCGAACATGCCGTTGAGCGCAGCAAAGCCGGCGTTGCCGTGGGCCAGCCAGTTGGCCAGCAGCACCTCGGTGTCGCTGTGCGTTTTGAAGGCGAAGCCGATTCTTAACGTTTCACGCAACTCAGCGTGGTTGTAGACCTCGCCGTTGTAGACGATGCCCTGCTCTTGCCCCTGGCCGGGTGCGTAGATGGGTTGGTCACCCCCGCTGCGGTCGACGATGGCCAATCGCAGGTTGGCGTACACAGCGCGGGTTGATCGGTGCACACCAAAGTGATCGGGCCCGCGGTGATGCAGGCTGCGTTTGAAGTGCGCACTTGCGCGTTCCAAGACCGCAGGGTCTGCGTCTCGCTTGAAGTGAATGCCTGCAATGCCACACATGCGCGCCGCGCCTCGGAGTTGCTCGTTGTTGAACGATTCTCTGAAGGGGGCGTGCCATGTTGAAGCGGAAAAGGAGGCGGTTTCAGGCGCAGTTAAAAGCGGCGGCGGGCAGCAGACCGCTTTTTGGTCTGCTGCCCGCCATCTGAGCCAAGCGAGGGTGCGTC
>JAYVRO010000103.1:0-2317 GCA_043776165.1 Rubrivivax sp.
GCCCTGATCGACTGAACGATGTTCGGACGGGTGGTCTGCAACTGCATGGTCGCGATCCTCCTGGAGGTTCAAAGAAAGGGAACAGGGGCCGCTGGCTACTGCGCGATGCGTTGAAAGCTCGCGTAGTGGTCGGCGGTGTAATAACAAACTTCGGGTGCGGTGGGCTTGTTGCCACCGCAGACTATGCGCCGCGCGCCGCGGTTGCGCGCGCCAGGGGTTTTAACGGTGTATTCGCGGTAATGACCACGCGGTCGGCTCGGCAACTGGCGTTCCCGGTTACCAAAAACAACCCCGTCTTTGTCGTTTGGGAAAGGGCCACCCGTGTGGATGAGCCGCTGGGTGTTTTGCGCTTCGACAGGCAATGACTGCAATGGCACCGATGACTGCGCAGCATCTGCGGTGACGTCTGCGGCTGTGTTTTTGGCCATCACCGCCGACCCAGCGAACAGCAAAAAGCTGGCCCCGATGGCCAACAACCCACTGCGAAACAGTGGCCAGGACCGCCGCAAAACAGCCTGGTTGCTTGATTGATTGCTTGATGCCAAACCGGTCAAAAGCACGGGTAAACCCTGAAAATGTAAACCCAAATGGTACCGGAAGCCCCCCTAAAACTCAAGTCGAAACTTGGCTGCACCCTCGGATCGCGGGGTTAATTAGCGTGCGCTCACATTCGCACGCTGTGAATCAATGCAGCAATTGCTGCAATGCAGCGGCAGTTCTGTAGGCCAGATCAACGGCTGGCGTTGGCGTCGGCAACGGTCAAGGCTGTCATGTTCACGATGCGGCGCACGGTGGTTGACGATGTGAGCACATGCACCGGCTTGTTGGCGCCAAGCAGTACGGGGCCGATGGCGATGCCGCCACCGGCTGCGGTCTTGAGCAGGTTGTAGGCGATGTTGGCGGCGTCGATGTTGGGCAGCACCAGCAGGTTGGCGTCGCCGTTCAAAGTACTGCGCGGCATCGACTTCTTGCGCTGCGCACCATCGAGCGCCAGGTCGCCGTGCATTTCGCCGTCCACTTCCAGCCAAGGCGCCTGGTCTCGCAGCAAGCCCAAGGTGTCGCGCATTTTCAGGGCGCTGGGGTGGTCGCTGGTGCCAAAGTTGGAGTGGCTCAGCAGGGCCGCTTTGGGCGTGATGCCAAACCGCAGCATTTCTTCAGCCGCCATGCGCGTGATCTCACACAGCTCGGTAGCGTTGGGTTCGGCGTTGACGTGAGTGTCGACCAAAAAGACCTGGCGCCCTGGCAGCAGCAAACCGTTCATGCAGGCATAAACACCGCTGGTGTTGCCTTGCACGGGGCCACCGTTGGCGCGCTTGCCGATGACTTGGTCGATGTAGCGCAGGTGGTCACGCGTGGTGCCCCAAGTACCGCACAACATCCCGTCGACCAGACCTTTGTGCAGCAGCATGGCGCCGATGAGGGTGAGGCGACGGCGCATCTCGATCTTGGCCATTTGCACCGTGATGCCTTTGCGCTCGGTCAAACGGTGATAACTCATCCAGAAGTCGCGGTAACGATCATCTTGTTCGACGTTCACCACGTCGTAGTCCTGGTCCTGTTTCAAGCGCAAACCAAAGAGTTCAACGCGCTGGGCGATGACCGCCGGTCGGCCGATCAGCGTGGGCCGCGCGAGGCCCTCGTCAACCACCACCTGGACTGCCCGCAAGACGCGCTCGTCTTCACCTTCGGCGTAGGCCACGCGCTTGTTGGCGGCGCGCTTGGCCAACGTGAAGATGGGCTTCATCGTGGTGCCAGAGGCGTAGACGAAGCTTTGCAACTTGTCGCGGTAAGCCGCCATGTCTTTGATCGGTCGCGTGGCCACGCCAGAGTCGGCCGCTGCCTGGGCCACGGCGGGCGCGATCATCATCATCAGACGCGGATCAAACGGCTTGGGAATCAAGTACTCGGGCCCAAAGCTCAGCGTGGCGCCAGCGTAGGCTGCGGCCACCACTTCACTTTGCTCGGCCTGCGCGAGTTCGGCGATGGCACGAACTGCGGCAATTTCCATGGCGTCGGTCACCGTGGTGGCGCCGCAATCGAGCGCACCGCGGAAGATGTACGGGAAGCACAAGACGTTGTTGACCTGGTTGGGAAAATCGGTGCGCCCAGTGGCCATGATGGCGTCTGGGCGCACGGCCATGGCGTCCTCGGGCATGATTTCCGGGTTGGGGTTGGCGAGGGCAAAGATCACCGGCTGGGCGGCCATCGTGGCCACCATGGCAGGCTTCAAAACGCCTGCGGCCGAGAGGCCCAAAAACACGTCGGCGCCAACCATCACTTCGGCCAAAGTGCGGGCCGCCGTGGGCTGTGCAAAAAC
>JAYVRO010000104.1:0-7534 GCA_043776165.1 Rubrivivax sp.
CGTTATTGGCTGACCATTTTGAGAAAACAGAAATTCCAGCCATCTTGCCTAAATTTTTACCAGATGACTGGAAGGGTGGTTTGGTGATGTTGGTGCTGGTATTTTTTATCTCAGCATTCTTAGACAACATCGCCGCAGCCATGATTGGCGGCACCATGGCAGCGGTCTTGTACAAGCGCAAAGTGCACATTGGATTTTTGGCAGCGATTGTTGCAGCTAGCAACGCCGGTGGCGCTGGCAGCGTGGTGGGCGACACCACAACCACGATGATGTGGATTGCGGGTGTGCACCCGCTCGAAGTGCTTGAAGGCTTCATCGGCGCGGGGGTGGCCCTCTTCATCTTTGGCATTCCCATTTCGATGAAACAGCAGGCCTACTCGCCGATTCAAAAAGACGCTGCGGCCAGTGCGCATGTGGACTGGGCGCGTGTGCTCATCGTGCTTGTTATCCTGGCGTCCGCGATGGTGGTCAACGTTGTCATCAACACGCGCTACAGCGCTGTCTCAGATCTGTTTCCTTTCCTGGGTGCGGCGGTGTGGGTCGCGATCCTGGCCTGCGCCGTGATTCGCGCACCCAATTGGTCGGTGTTGCCGGGGGCAATGAAGGGTGCGGTCTTTCTGCTTTCGCTGGTGCTGAGCGCTTCGATGATGCCCGTCGAGCATTTGCCCGCCGCGTCTTGGCAATCGGCCCTCGGCTTGGGTTTCCTCTCGGCGGTGTTTGACAACATTCCACTCACTGCGCTGGCGCTCAAGCAAGGCGGCTACGACTGGGGCTTCTTGGCCTATGCCGTGGGATTTGGTGGTTCGATGATCTGGTTTGGTTCATCCGCCGGTGTGGCCTTGTGCAGCATGTATCCCCAAGCACGCTCCGTGGGTCAGTGGGTGCGCCACGGCTGGACCATTGCGGTGGCCTACGTGGTGGGCTTTGCGGTGATGCTGGCGGTGATTGGCTTTCATCCTGGCTCCACGCCAAAGGGCAGTGGCGGTGCGCCGCAGATCAAAGCCAAGGCCTGAGTCATGTCAAACATGCAACGCCCCCACGTTTTTGTTGCACGCGCGGTTTTTCCTGAAGTTGTGCAGCGCTTGCGTGAGCACTTTGACGTCGACGACAACCCGGCTGATGTGATCTTGAGTAAGGCCGAACTCATCGAGCGCCTGCGTGGCAAACAAGGCGTACTCACGACCGGCAGCGAACGCATTGACGCCGACGTGCTCGCCGCCAACCCACAGTTGCGGGTAGTTGCCAACATGGCCGTGGGCTACAACAACTTTGACATCGACGCCTGCACGGCCTATGGTGTGCTGGCCACCAACACGCCCGATGTCCTGACGGAAACCACAGCAGATTTCGGTTTCGCTTTGATGATGGCCACGGCGCGGCGCATGGCTGAAAGCGAACACTTTTTGCGGCGCGGTGAATGGACCCGTTGGGCCTACGACATGTTCACCGGCAGCGACGTGCACGGTGCGACGTTGGGTATCTTGGGCATGGGCCGCATTGGCCAAGCCATCGCCCGCCGTGGCGCCCTTGGTTTTGGCATGAACGTGATCTATCACAACCGCAGCCGCCTACCCGATGAACAAGAAGCACCGCTGGCTGCGCGCTGGGTGGACAAGCCCGCGCTGCTGCGCGAAGCCGATCACTTGGTGTTGGTATTGCCGTACTCCGCTGCCAGCCACCACGCCATTGGCGCCACAGAACTGGCGTTGATGAAGCCCACCGCCACGTTGACCAACATCGCACGCGGCGGCATCGTGGACGACGCTGCACTGGCCAAGGCTTTGCGTGACAAGCGCATAGCCGCTGCTGGCCTGGATGTGTTTGAAGGCGAGCCTAGCGTGCACCCGGAATTGCTCGCCTTGCCCAACGTCGTGTTAACGCCCCACATTGCCAGCGCCACGGTGGCCACGCGAAAGGCCATGGCGCATCTGGCGGCCGACAACCTCATCGCCGCGCTCACCGGCGGCGTGCCACCAACTCCCATCAATACCGTTCCTGCAAAGCCTGCCAGAAATCAGGTTTTGCGCGCGTGACTGAGACAATCGCGGCATGAGCCCCAGCCTTGAGTGGCCTTTTCTGGTGTTGCTGGCGTTGGTTGCGCTGAACCTGTTGCTTGTGTTGTGGCTGGCGCTCCGGCGCAGCGACACCACGCCCTGGCGCGAGTTGGAACGCGAACTGCGCGACGAGTTGAGCCGCCACACACTGGCCACGCGAACGGAGCTCAGCAGCCTGCAGCAAGTGTTGCTCGCCCAAGGCGGCGACGTGGCTCGTACGCAAAACGAGCAGATTGATTCGTTCCGTGTGCAGCTCGCCGGCATGCAACAGCAGATCGACGCCGCGTTGCGCCGCTTCAGTGACAACCTGGCTGAACAGTTGCGCTTGTTGACCGAGACCAACGAGCGCCGTCAACATGAGCTGCGCCAGTCGGTGGAGCAGCGCCTGTTGGCATTGCAAGAAGGCAATGAAAAAAAGCTCGAGCAGATGCGCGTGACGGTGGACGAAAAGCTGCACGCCACGCTCGAACAACGCTTGGGTGAGAGCTTCAAACAAGTGGCCGACCGCCTGGAGCAGGTGCACAAGGGCCTGGGTGAAATGCAAACTTTGGCGCGCGACGTTGGCGCACTCAACCGCGTGCTGACCAACGTCAAGGCCCGAGGCATTTTTGGTGAGATGCAGTTATCGGGCTTGCTCGAACAAGTGTTCACGCCAGAGCAATACGCGGCCAATGTGGCCACGATTCCTGGCAGCACCGAGCGCGTTGAATTTGCCGTGCGCCTGCCCGGCCAACGTGCTGATGGCCAGCCACTGTGGTTGCCCATCGACGCCAAGTTTCCACGCGAAGACTACGAACGTTTGCTCGACGCTTACGAGCGTGCCGACGCCGTTGCCGTGGACGTTGCGGCCAAGGGCATTGAAGCCCAATTGCGCAAAGAGGCCAAGACCATTTCGGCGAAATACGTGGCACCACCGCACACAACGGATTTTGCGATTTTGTTCTTGCCCACAGAAGGCCTTTACGCCGAAGCGCTGCGCAGGCCCGGGCTGCTGGAGTCGCTGCAACGCGAATTCAAGATCATGGTCGCCGGGCCGACGACCTTGCTAGCGCTTTTGTCGAGCCTGCAAATGGGTTTTCGTACCTTGGCGCTGGAGCAGCGCTCGGCCGAAGTGTGGGAGGTGCTGGGTGCTGTCAAGACCGAGTTCGGCAAGTTCGGGGATGTGCTGGCACGCACGCGCAAGAAGCTCGAAGAAGCCACCAACACCATTGATCAGGCACAAACACGCACCAACGTGATGACACGGCGATTGAAGTCGGTGGAGTCCTTGCCCGAGGCGCGTGTGCTGCAACTGCTGCCCGGCATCAACGCCGATATTGCTGCCAGCGACGCCGAGGACGACGAGGACGACGAGCTTGCCTGAGATGCAGCCCACGGCGGCACCCCACGCGCTGCCACGCCAGATTTCTCCTGCGGTGCTGACGGCTCTGGTGTGTGGCCAATTGGGGCTGCATTCGGCCATGGCGGGCTTGCGTTTGGCTGCGCCGTTACAGGCCCTGCGGGAGGGCTACAACGCCTGGGCCGTGGGCCTGTTGTTGGCGCTGTTTGGCGCCGCTCCGGTGGTGCTGGCACTGTATTCAGGCCGCTTGGCTGACCGCTATGGCTACCACCGCCCGGTGCGCGTGGCGGTGGTGTTGACGGCGGTGGGCATGGTCCTGGCCGTGGTGTCTACTTATGTCAAAGGTTGGCCGCATTTTGCGCTGCTGTGCCTGGCCGCCAGCTTGACGGGCACGGGCACCAACATGGCCATGCTGACCATTCAGCACACTGCGACCCTGGCGGCACGCGACAGCACAGAGCGTGTTCGTGTTTTCAGCTGGTTGGGTGTCGCGCCCTCGTTTGCCAACGTGCTGGGACCCGTCACCGTGGGCTTTGTCATCGACGCGGGCGGTTTCACTTGGGCTTACTTGGCCATGTTGGTGATGCCTCTGATGACCATTGTCTCGGCCCGTTTTGTGCCGCGCTTCAGCCCAGCCGCAGCTCTCGACGCACCTGCCAAACGCACCGCCTGGGACTTGCTCGATGCCCCGGGCATGAAGCGATTGCTGGTGGTGAATTGGCTCTTGTCGATGTGCTGGGACGTGCACAGTTTTGCCGTGCCGATCCTCGGACATGAGCGCGGTTTTTCGGCCAGCACCATTGGCTTGATCCTCGGCAGCTTCACGCTGTCGGTCAGCCTCATTCGGTTGGCCGTGCCGATGCTGGCGCACCGTTTAGAAGAAGTGAAAGTAGTCTGTGCCGCCATGCTCGCAACAGCGCTGGTCTTTGCGTTGTATCCGCTGGCCGCCACGCCCCTGCTGATGACCGTGTGTGCCGCGTGCTTGGGGGTCACCTTGGGTGGCGTGCAACCCATGATCATGTCGACCTTGCACCACATCACACCTGACAGGCGACACGGCGAAGCCTTGGCATTTCGCTCCATGGCGATGAACGCGTCCAGTACCTTGATGCCGTTGGCCTTTGGCGCATTGGGCCTGGCAGTTGGCGCTTCGGCGTTGTTTTGGCTGGTGGCCGGGGCTGTGGGCAGCGGCTCTTTCGTGGCGCGCGGTTTGCGTGAGCCTAGAACCTGATCTTGCTGCTTGGCTTTGCGCGCGTCACTGGTTCGATGCGCGTTTCGGTGCTTGCATCAGTCCTGGTCTCTGTTCGTGTTTCAGGCACCGAAGGCAGCGCAGCCGCGTTTGTCGAAGCGCCCGGGGCGCTTGTAGCTGCGGCCGCAGCTGCGCGTGCTGCGGGTGATGACCAGTTCTTGGGCAAGCGCGATTCACGCGGATAACCTGCAAGGTCCAAGTAGCTTGTCCACTCAGCGCTTGACCAGCCCCGCAGGCCCTGCGTGCCAACGGTGAGAGAAGGCACGGTACGCCAACCCAGTTTGCGCTCCAACGCCTGCGCCTCATCCTCGGTGGTGACCAGTTGCTCGGTGTACGGCACACCACGCTGCGCGAGCAGCGCCTTGCCTTGATCGCAGGACGGGCACGACGCTGCGGTGAACAACATCACCGGGAAGCGGCTCGCGACTTGACGCAGCTCAAGCGGCAAACCGACGCTACTGCTGTCAATGGTTGATGATGGCGCGCGCCGCAGGTCCGTGACCTTGTTCGAGGCATTCGCTGCAGGACGGTCGGTGTAGGTCACGCTGCCGTCAGGAGCGACCACCTTGTACTGCGCCGCACAAGGCAGGCCCGCCAGCAACCCCAGCAGCCCCAGGCATGCCCGCACGCGGGAGTGGTGAAACGTCATAGTGGTCATGTCAAATGTTGCCGCGGTTCAATCGCCATGATGGACGAACGCAATCTACCCCAGCAGGCCATGCAACTCAAGCCATGCCTTGATGGCGAAACAGCGCGTCGGCTTGGGGTTCACGGCCACGAAAAGCCTTGAAGTTGTCGATCATCGCGCGGCTGCCGCCCGTTTCCAGAATGTTGTTGCGAAAACGCTGGCCCACGGCGGCGTCGAACACACCTTCTTCTTCAAATGCGGCATAGGCGTCGGCCGACAGCACCTCAGCCCAGGCGTAGCCATAAAAGCCGGCTGCGTAGCCGCCGTCAAAGATGTGCGTAAAACTGTGTGCAAAGCGCAAAAACTCTGGCGCGCTGAGCACGGCGACTTCGCTGCGCACCTCACGGATGATGTCGTCGAGGCGGGTCTCGGCGCCCGGCTCTGCATGTAACCGCATGTCCAAGAGGGCGTACTCACAACTGCGCAGCATCTCCAGTCCACTTTGAAAATTGCGCGCCGCCAGCATGCGATCGAAAAGTTCGCGGGGCATGGCCTCACCGGTCTCAACGTGTTGGGTCAAACGCTTAACCACGTCCCATTCCCAGCAAAAGTTCTCCATGAACTGGCTGGGCAGTTCTGCGGCGTCCCACTCCACACCAGCAATGCCCGATACCGCAGCGTCGTCGACTTGGGTCAACAAATGGTGCAACCCGTGGCCAAACTCGTGAAACAAGGTGATCACATCGTCGTGTGACAGTTGGGCCACTTGCCCTGCCACGGGTGCGGCAAAGTTGCAGATGATGTTCGCCACGGGCAACTGCATGAGGCCACTGTCGGGCCGCCGCCAGCGCTGACGCGCTTCGTCCATCCAGGCGCCTGACTGTTTGCCCGCGCGGGCGTGCAGGTCGAGGTAGAGCGCGCCCACCGGCTGGCCAGCGCGGTGCAGTTGAAGGAAGCGCACGCTGGGGTGCCACACAGGCGCGCTGCTGGCAGTGATGGTGACCTCAAACAGCGTTGCGATGAGCCCAAAGAGGCCGGACAAAACGCGCTCTTCAGTGAAGTACTTCTTGACCTCTTGGCCACTGAAGGCAAAGCGAGACTGACGCAGTTTTTCACTCACATAACGGCGGTCCCAGGCCTGCACTTCGTCCATGTCCAACGCTTGCTTGGCGAAGGTTTGCAGGGCCGCCACATCGATGGTTGCGAAAGGGCGCGCGCGGGCGGCGAGACCCCGCACAAAGTCGAGCACTTGTTCAGCGTCACGCGCCATCTTGGTCACCAGCGACAACTCGGCATAACTACGGTGGCCCAACAAAAGGGCCTCTTCCTGGCGCAGCGCCAAGTGTTCACGCATCAGCGCTGAGTTGTCCCACTCCGACGGGCCCAGGTCACTCGCGCGCAGCGAGTAGGCGCGGTACATCGTGCGGCGCAGCTCGGCGCTCTCGGCGTACTGCATCACGGGGCGATAGCAGGGTTCTTGCAGCGTCAGTTTGCAATCGCTGCGGCCTTCGAGCTGCGCGGCAACCTGGGCTGCGGACACGACGTCGGCGGGCAAGCCTGTCAGATCTTCCACAGCTGCGTAATGTGAAAAGTCATCAGTCGCATCCAGCACATGTTCACCAAAGCTGCGTGACAGCTCAGCACAACGTTCCTGAATCCAAGCGTAGCGCTCGCGTGCGGCGCCTTGCAGTTCGGCACCGCCCAATACAAAGTCGCGCAGTGCGTTAGCCAAGGCCTTTTGTTGCGCCACTCCCAGGCCCGCAGCTCGTTCGTCGCCGGCCACGGTGATGGCCACAGCCTTGTACTTGGCATAGAGCTTTTCATCAGCGCCTAACTGGGTAATGAAGGCTGTGATGCGTGGCAACACGGCGGCATGGGCGTCGCGTAACACCGGGGTGTCCACAACCGCTTGCAAGTGGTTGACGGCTGACCACGCGCGGTTCAATCGCTCAACAGGCACGTCCAGCGTGAGCGAGAGTGCCTCGTAGTCGGCGGCCACCTGGTCGCTCCCAGCCAACAGCAAAGCGTCCTCGGCATGGGCCAGCAAGTCGTCAAACGCTGGTGCAACGTGTGCGGGCTGAATGGCAGCAAAGTCGAGCAAGTCTGCTTCGGTGAGCAAGGGGTTGTTCATGACGCCATGGCCTGGGCGGCTTGCAAGGTGTTGGCCAGCAACATGGTGATGGTCATGGGGCCCACACCGCCCGGCACAGGGGTGATCCAGCCCGCCACGTCTTGGACGCCAGCAAAGTCAACATCGCCGCAGA
>JAYVRO010000105.1:0-2312 GCA_043776165.1 Rubrivivax sp.
CAACGATGGAGCCATTGATCACCCATGAAAAAGGGGCGCCAAAGCGCCCCTATCGCCAGAACTGACGAATGTCAGGCACGTGCCGAGCGGCGGCGCAAAGCCAACGCGCCGAAGGCCGCCAAACCGGCCAGGGCCAGTGATGAAGGCTCGGGCAAACGGCCCGGCACCTGGGCGTTCCATTGGCCAGCGCCGTTGTCTTGGTTGGCACCAAAATCACAGGTACCGGAGTAGTAGCCTCCAACGCCATTCGCACAAGTGAACCAATTGCCACCTGACGAGGTATGAAAACGGAGGCCGTCGTCGAAGGAGATGTCAAAGTCGTAGGGGTCCGCAGGTGTGTTCAGGCTGCCGGACATCTGGAACGCGCTGTAGTTTTTGTGATTGGCCGAGGCATCGAGGTCGATACTGACGGTCGACACTGCACGAGTTACCGTGTAGTCAAACACCAGATTGGAGCCGACGTAAGAGAAGCTGACCAAGTCATTCAATCTCAATGCGGAACCGGCAACGTATGAGCCCCCCACCACCAAAGTTGCGAGCGGTGCGCCAGGGCCCGAGTTGAGTGTGCAGTCGGCGCAGGTGCCATAGAAGTTGTAGGTGATGGTGGCGACGGCCACTGCGGATGCCGGCGCTGCGCAAACGGCGAGCGCTGAAGCCAGGGCGGCTGACAAGACGGTGAGTTTCATAAATTTTTCTTAAGCGTTGGAGTTCAAGCAATTGACAAGAGGGATGCTGCTGGTGAGGCCACTCAGTGTCAAGGGCGCGACCTCCCTCGAACAGGGGGGGTCGCGCGAACTTCTGAAGTGCCGGATGCACAAAAACGCATGTTTTTTCGGGTGCGGGCCATCAGGGACATTGCTGGGCCAGGCCCGCCTCAGCGCCACGCAGAATGCGAATCACCCTTCAACCGCGTGACGAGGCAGCCATGGCTTTGAAAGTTACTGTTCAAGACGCCCCCTGCGGCGCAATGATCGAAGGCATCGCGCTGACCCTGGTGTTGACACAAGAGCAGTCAGCGCAGTTGCGCGCGCTTTGGCTAGAGCACTTGGTGCTGGCCTTTCCAGATCAACACCTGAGCGTCGGGCAGTTGGAGCAGTTCGCCACCACCATCGGCCCCTTCGGTCAGGACCCGTACTTTCACAGCATCCCGGGCCACCCCCATGTCGCCCAGGTCAAGCGCGAAGCCGATGAAAAGTCGAGCCTCTTTGCCGACAATTGGCATTCTGACTGGAGCTTTCTGCCCGACCCGCCAGCCGCCACTTTGTTGCATGGCGACGTGATCCCGCCAATGGGTGGCGACACGCTGTTTGCCAATCAATACGCGGCCTGGGACGCCTTGCCGCTGACACTGAAAACCGCTGTGCAAAACCGCCAAGGCGTTCATTCCGCGCGCCGTGGTTACGCGCGCAAAGGTCGGTACGGCGAGGGTGATGCTGGCCGCTCGATGGCCATCCGTTATGACGACTCTGCGCTGGCCACGCAGTTGCACCCCGTAGGCCGGCGCCACCCGGAAACCGGCCGCACGGCGCTGTACGTTAGCCCGGGCTACACCATCGCCATTGACGGCTTGCCCGAAGACGAAAGCGACGCCCTGCTGAACGAATTGTTCGCCCACCAAGGGCAAAAACGCTTTGTGCATGCCCAAGCCTGGAGCGAAGGCATGCTGGTGATGTGGGACAACCGCTGCTTGGTGCACGCCGCTACTGGCGGCTACGAAGGCCACCGGCGGCTATTGCATCGCATCACGGTCGGTGAGCGCGCGTTGCCTTCTTAGCGATGACGAGCTGGAGGCTTACCCAGGCGTGCATCGGCGATCTGGCTGTCAGCGATCAGGCTTGGCTGCATCGAATGAAAACTGTGTATTTGTCCAGCTACGCCATGCCAAACAAACCCAGGAGCGCGCTTTGCTAACTTCCCTTGAGATTTGCGCCGGTGCCGGTGGCCAAGCACAAGGCTTGGAGGCGGCGGGTTTTGATCACACTGCGCTTGTTGAACTAGACCATGGTGCCTGTCAGACTCTGCGTTTCAACCGGCCAGGTTGGAATGTGATTGAAGGCGATGTGAAGTCCTTCGATGCGACTGGCCATCGCGGCATTGACTTGTTGGCAGGCGGCGTGCCGTGCCCGCCGTTTTCTGTGGCGGGCAAACAGCTGGGTGCTGATGACGAGCGAGACCTCTTCCCTGAAGCTATTCGGTTGGCACGTGAAGCGCGCCCTGCTGCGGTGATGTTGGAGAACGTGCGCGGTTTGCTCAGCCCCATGTTTGCCGAGTACCGTGAACACATCGAAACGCAGCTAGGCAAGCTCGGCTAC
>JAYVRO010000106.1:0-2307 GCA_043776165.1 Rubrivivax sp.
CTTTCGCGCTGCTGGTCTTGTTTCACGTGGGCATGTACTACGTGAGCTGGGACTTCCACATCAAGAGCTCCCTCGCCAGCACGGCGCTCGAGCCACTCAAGACGCTCAGCTCGCCCTGGCGCATGAGCTTGCTGTTTGTCGTCTCGGGTGGCGCAACCTCTTTGATGCTGATGCGACCCAATACGACGGGTTTCATGCGGAAACGTTCGCGCCGACTGCTGTGGCCGCTGCTCTTTGGCGTGGTGCTGTTGATACCGACGCAGTCGTACTTTGAAGTGGTGCAACAGCACGGTTACACGGGCAGTTTTATCGACTTCCTGGCGCTTTTTTTCACCGCCTACTCTGGCTTTTGCAAGGCCAATCACTGCCTCATCTTGCCCACCTGGAACCATCTTTGGTTCCTGCCTTATCTGTGGCTGTACACACTGCTTTTTTGGTGGCTGGTAACGCGTGCGCCCACTGCTTGGGAGCGAGCGGTTGCTCTGTTGCCGCGCCTCTTGCGCGGCCCGCGGCTGCTTTATTTACCCATTCTTGCGTTGACCCTGGAGCGCTGGTTGTTGTGGCCCAGATTCGGGTCGACTCATGCGCTGGTCGATGACCTTTACAACCACAGCGCGTACCTTCTGATGTTCCTGTTCGGGGCCTTGGTCGTCAGGCGGCCCGAGATCTTTGCGCGCATGGCCGCCTTGCGTTGGCGGGCGCTCGCCGCTGCATTGGCGGGATGGGCCGTGATCGTGACTGTGGGCAGTTGGCGCACTATCGCGCTGGCCAAAGGCGTCCAGCCGGGCATCTTGTATGGCTTGGCTTGGGCATGCTTGCAATGGTCTGTCATCGTGGCGGCCATCGGTTTTGCATCCATGCACTGGAACAAGGATCACCCTTGGCGTGCGCCGCTCACCGAGGCGGTCTTTCCGGTTTATCTCGTGCATCAGACGTTCATCATCTGCGGCGCCATGGCCTTGCTGCCGTTGCACTGGCCCGCAGCCGTTGAAGGCCCGGTGCTCATCGTCGGCACCTTCGTGGCGTCATGGGCGGTGTGGTCGCTGGCGCGGCACATCAGCGTCTTGCGCCCCTGGCTTGGCATGCCCCTGCGCTAGCATGCCGGGCCTTTTTTGGAGCCCCACCATGCAGATGATTTGCCTCGACCTGGAAGGCGTGTTGATCCCCGAGATCTGGATCGCTTTTGCCGAGCGCACCGGAATCAAAGAGTTCTCGATCACCACGCGCGATGAACCCGACTACGACAAACTCATGCGGTTTCGCATCGGCCTGTTACGCGAACGGGGCTTGAAGCTGGCCGACATTCACGCCGTCATCAACACGATGAGCCCGATAGAAGGCGCCAAAGACTTTTTGGACGACCTGCGCACGCGCTACCAGGTCGTCATCTTGTCGGACACTTTCTATGAATTTGCCGACCCCATGATGCGTCAGCTCGGTCGCCCCACGCTGATGTGCCACAAGTTGGTCATCGACGCCGATGGTTTTGTGGCCGACTACACCTTGCGACAAAAAGACCCCAAAACGCACGCCGTGAACGCCTTCAAGAGCCTGAACTACCAAGTCATCGCAGCGGGCGATTCATTCAACGACACGGGCATGCTGGGCGCTGCGGATGCGGGCTTTTTCATCCACCCACCGCCCAGCATCGTGGGCCAGTTTCCGCAGTTTCCGGTGAACCACAGTTACGCCGAGTTGAAGGCCAACATCGACGCTGCTGCGCGGCGCTTGTTGATTTGACTCTGCGGCGATGCAGCGTCGTACTCGCGTGATTTGTTGCCGCCGTGCAGATGATCAACAACATTGTGCTTGACTGGCTCATCGCCCGCAGGCACATTGCGCCCTCTTCTAAGCCACTGAAGGAGACCAAGCCATGAAAAAAGCCCCCCTTGCCATCACCCCGGCTTGCGCTGCCTGAGCTGAGCACGCTGTTGCTCGTTGTCGGTCTTCCTGTCACCGACAAAGCTGTTCTCCCAACAGCCTGAGGTCTTGGACCTCTGAAGTCTGAAGTCTGCTGCGCCTCGCGCACCAGCAAGCCATCGAACCCCTCGTTGCACAACGCACCACCGCGCTGTGCTTGCGGCTCCGCCGCATCGATCTGCTTGCCCGAAAGACACAGACACCCATGCTTGACTCACAGACTTTCCAGCGCCTGCGCCGCATCGGCTTGACGCTGCCCACCGTTCAACAACTGGCCGCTGTGGCCCACACGGCCGCAGAGCCGCTCCTGATGCGGGTGACCGAAGTGCAACGCGACAGCCTCACGCTGCACGACGGTGAACAAGAGCGCCGCGCCCGCGCCCTGCC
>JAYVRO010000107.1:0-2305 GCA_043776165.1 Rubrivivax sp.
GGTCTGACCAGCAGCGCTTTTCCGAGCAAAGGGATTTTCTACCTGGGCGGGCTCACCGAGGCCACAGAGACGCTGCTGTGTTTTGCCTGCATGTGCTTGTGGCCGCAGCACTTTGCTGGCTTGGCCTACGGTTTTGCGCTGCTTTGCGGTTTGACGATTTGCACCCGAATCATTGGCGGCGCCAAGGCCTTGGGCAAACCGTAGTGGTCACCTTCGGGCTTGGCGGACATCACTGCGGTGTAAGGTGCGGGCAGATGACGCGACCGATGGCGTAGACGAGGAGACGGTTTGATGAATCGAAAAAAACTGGTTTTGATGGTGGCCTTGGTGGCGCTGGTGGCGCTCTTTTTTGCCTTGGATCTGGGGCGTTTTTTCAGCCTCGATTACGCCAAGAGCGTGCAGGGTGAGATCGCGGTGCTCTACCGTGCACAACCCGCGCTGGTTTTGGGCGGCTACTTTGCGCTGTACGTTGCGGTGGCTGCGCTCTCGCTGCCCGGCGCTGCCATCCTGACCTTGGTGGCCGGGGCGATCTTTGGCCTGGTGGTGGGCACCGTGATGGTCTCTTTCGCATCCAGCGTGGGGGCGACCTTGGCCATGCTGGTGTCACGGTACGTGTTGCGTGACGTGGTGAAGAGCAAGTTCGCTGGCTTGGTGGCTGATATCGACAAAGGTGTCGAGCGGGAAGGTGCTTTTTACCTCTTCACCTTGCGCTTGGTGCCGCTCTTCCCGTTCTTTGTTGTCAACCTGGTGATGGGCTTGACCAAGATGGCGGCGGGCCGCTTTTACTGGGTCAGCCAACTCGGCATGCTCGCAGGCACTGTCGTCTACGTGAATGCGGGCACACAACTGGCACAGATCAGCTCGCTCAAAGGCATTTTGTCGCCGGCGCTCATTGGTTCGTTCGTCTTGCTGGGTGTCTTCCCGCTGGTGGCCAAGAAGATCATCGACATCGTCAAAGCGCGCAAGGTTTACGCCAAGTGGGTTGACAAAAAGCCCGCCACATTTGATCGCAACATGGTGGTCATCGGCGCGGGCGCAGCGGGTTTGGTCACGAGCTACATCGCTGCGGCCGTGAAGTCCAAGGTCACCTTGGTCGAGCGCCACAAGATGGGTGGCGACTGCCTGAACTATGGCTGTGTGCCGAGCAAGGCGCTCATCAAAACCGCCACGCTGGCGCGGCAGATGAAGCACAGCGCCGACTACGGGATTGCGTCTGCAAACTACACGATTGACTTTAGCCAAGTGATGGAGCGTGTGGCGCGTGTCGTGCGCGACGTCGAGCCGCATGACTCGGTGCAGCGCTACACCGAACTGGGTGTGGACGTGGCCATCGGCAGCGCCAAGATCATCGACCCCTGGCATGTGCAGATCACGGCGGCCGACGGCACGGTGCAAGTGCTGTCGACCAAAACCATCGTCATCGCCACCGGCGCCATGCCCTTTGTGCCGCCACTGCCGGGCATCAGCGACGTGGGCTATTTGACGAGCGACACACTCTGGGAATTGCGCGCGTTGCCTCAGCGGTTAGTGGTCTTGGGCGGCGGGCCCATCGGGTGTGAGCTGGCGCAGTCTTTTGCGCGACTAGGCTCAAACGTTACCCAAGTAGAGATGGCACCGCGCATCATGATCCGCGAGGACGAGGACGTATCGGCCTATGCCCGCAAGGCGCTCGAAGCCGATGGCGTGGTGGTGCTCACGGGGCACAAGGCCTTGCGCTGTGAAAAGCAGGGCGACGACAAGTTCATCGTCGTGGAAGTCGGCGGTGTTGAGAAGCGCATTGCCTTTGATGTGCTGCTCTGCGCCGTGGGTCGCGTTGCACGCTTGAAGGGTTTTGGCCTGGAAGAGTTGGGCGTGACGGTGGGCCGCACGGTGCAAGTCAACGAGTACTTGGAAACCAACATCCCCAACATCTTGGCCGCTGGCGATGTGGCTGGGCCTTACCAGTTCACCCACACGGCGGCGCACCAGGCGTGGTACGCCGCTGTGAATGGCCTTTTTGGCACCTTCAAGAAGTTCAAGGCCGACTATTCCGTGATCCCCTGGGCCACCTTCATCGACCCCGAGGTGGCGCGTGTCGGTTTGAACGAGCAAGAAGCCAAAGAGAAGGGCATAACGTTTGAGGTGACGCGCTACGGTCTTGACGACCTGGACCGCGCCATTGCCGACAGCGCCGCGCACGGCTGGGTGAAGGTACTCACCGTGCCGGGCAAAGACAAGATCCTGGGCGTGACCATCGTGGGCGTGCATGCGGGCGACTTGCTGGCCGAGTACGTGCTGGCCATGAAACACGGCCTGGGGCTGAACA
>JAYVRO010000108.1:0-7495 GCA_043776165.1 Rubrivivax sp.
ACACCTGCCGCGATCGAACCTTGGCCTTTGCCGCTTTCTTCCACAGCGCCGGCGACTTCAATGTTGTAGCCAGGCGGCATGCGCGCCAACAAAGTTTGCAGCTTGGGCCACACCTGTGCGGTGACAGTGGGACCTTGCAGCCCCTCGGCAACGTCGCCTTGGATCGTCACGGCGTAGTCGCGTCCGTAGCGCCACATCACGCCGGGTTCATATTCAAAAACTGGTTTGGCTATCTGCGCCAACGGTATGGAACGCCCCGAGGCCGTCGGCACGTAGGCGTTGGCCAAATCGGAAATCGCGTTGCGCTCGTCCAGCGGCTGGCGCAGAACGATGTCGATCAGCCTATCGCCTTCACGGTATTGGCCAATGGTGCTGCCCGACAAAATCACGCGCGACGCTTGCGCAATTGTTTGGCTTGTGAGGCCCAATGCCCGTGCGCGATCTTGGTCAATCTCCAGCCGTAAGACCTTGACCGACTCGTTCCAGTTGTCGTTCACGCCGCGCATGTTGACATCGGTGCGCAGGATGCTCTTTGCCTCATTGGCCCATTGACGAACTTTGGCACTGTCGGGCCCGACGATGCGGAACTGCACTGGGTAGGGCACTGGCGGGCCGTTGGGCAAGAGCTTGACGCGGCCCCGAACTTCTGGAAATTCTGCCGCCAATATGCCGGGCAGACGCATTCGCAGCGCCTCACGTTCGTTCAGGCTTTTCGTCAGCACGATGCTTTGGCTGACATTGGTCTGAGGAAATATTTGGTCCAGTGGCAGATAAAAGCGCGGCACGCCGCTGCCAACCCAGGTGGTGACTGTTGCCACACCGGTTTCGCGCATGATCCGCGCGTCAAAGCGCTTGGCGATGGCCTCGGTGTGTTGCACCGTTGCGCCCTCGGCTGACCACAGGTCGACCATGATCTCGGTCCGATTGGAGTCCGGAAAAAACTGCTGTTGCACGTGGCCCATGCCCACGATGCCCAAGGCAAAGATGGCCAAGGTCATTGCAATCGTCAACCATCGATATTGCACGCACCAATTCACCGCCCGACGAAAGCCGTTGTAGAAGCGGCTGTCAAACATTTCATGCACTCCGGTGGTGTCACCGCTGCGTCGTTCGCGCAGGAGCCAGGCGCCCAGGTAGGGCACAAAGTAAACCGACACAAACCATGAAATGACCAGCGCTGCAGCGGTCACCGCAAAGATCGCAAACGTGTACTCGCCAGTCATCGACTTGGCCAGACCAATGGGCAAAAAGCCCGCTGCCGTGATCAAAGTGCCCGTGAGCATGGGCATGGCAGTGGCTTCGTAGGCAAAGGTCGCAGCACTGGCCTTGTCATACCCTTCTTCGAGTTTGCGCACCATCATTTCGACAGCAATGATGGCGTCGTCGACCAACAGGCCCAAGGCAATGATGAGTGAGCCAAGCGATATCTTGTGCAGCCCAACGCCCCAATAAAACATCGTGACGAAGGTGATGGCCAGCACCAGTGGGATGGTGATGGCCACCACGAGCCCGGGCCAGATATCAACACGCAAGGGCCGCCAATGCAGTCCCAAGCTGATGAAGCTGACGGCCAGGACAATGAGCACGGCCTCGATCAGAACACGCACAAACTCGCCCACGGAACTTGACACAGCGTGTGGCTGGTCTTGCACTTGTTCCAGGTTCAGGCCGACAGGTAACTCAGCTTGCACTTGTTTGACGACAGCGCGCAGACCATGGCCCAACTCGACGATGTCCCCGCCCTTGGCCATGGACACACCCAAGGCGACAACTTCTTTGCCTTGGTGTCGAACCTTGATGCTGGGCGGGTCAGCGTAGCCGCGCTTGATGTCGGCAATGTCACCCAATCGAATGCTTGAAGCACCACCGCCCGACGCGCCTTGCGCGCGAATCGGAAATCGCGACAGCTCATCCACGGAGTTGAACTGCCCGCCGATGCGGACAAAGACGTTTTCCGTCGCAGCGTTAAGTTGGCCTGCGCTTTCGATGGCGTTTTGGGCACCGATTTGAGCGATCACCTGTGACATGTCCAGCCCAAGCTGGGCGAGGCGCTTTTGCGAAATCTCAATGAAAACGCGTTCGGGTTGGGCGCCAAAAATCTCGACCTTGGCGACCTCAGCGACCCGCAACAAACGTTGCCTGATCAGCTCGGCTTGTGCACGCATTTCCTCGGGGCTGAAACCATCGGCCGACAAAGCAAAGATCGAGCCGTACACATCGCCGAAGTCGTCATTAAAGACAGGCCCAATGACGCCTTGTGGCAGGGTGCCTCGCAAGTCACCGATCTTCTTGCGCACCTGATACCAACTGTTGATCACGTCCTTGGGTGGCGACGAGTCTTTGAGCTGGATGATCGACAACGACTCCCCGGGCTTGGTGTAACTCACGACCTTGTCGGAGTAAGGCACCTCTTGCAAACCTTTTTCGATCTTGTCGGTGACCAGCTCGGCCATTTGTTGCGCGGTGGCGCCAGGCCAGAAGGCTTGAACCACCATGGCGCGGAAGGTGAATGGAGGGTCTTCGTCTTGCCCAAGCTGGAAATACGCCGCCACACCCAGCACCATCAACACCACCATCAAATATCGCGTGAGTGCGGGGTGTTCAAGGGACCAACGTGAAAGGTTGAATCGTGAAGTGCTCGGGTCTGCCATGCTCGGGCCTGCCTTTTCCACTGCCCGATCAACGCGGCGCTGACGCCGCACCCGCTGCGGAGCCAGAAGCGGCACTTGTCACCGTGGGCAAAGTTGCGTCAAAGAAACGCACTTTCTGGCGCTCCGTGAGCACGTGCACGCCGGCAATCACGACCTCTTGACCCGGTGATAAGCCCTGTGCCACCACGATCTCGTTGCCGTCGGCCCCGCCAAGGATCACAGGGACCAAGCGCACGCTCATGCTGGGCTTGTCCACCACCCACACCGCCGATTTTTCTCCGCTTCGCACAAGCGTCGACAAGGGCAGTTTGACGATCCCTTCAACTCGCGCGACGTCGACTAGAACCGTTGCTGTCTGGCCGAGTTGCACCTTCACCAGTGCCAGGTCGGCTTTGGCCAAGTAGGTTCTTGTTGCCGGGTCAGCGCTGGGTGCCAGCTCACGCAAGGTGGCAGGATGTACGCCGACATCGCCCCACACACGAACGTTCACGGCGTTGGCCTTGCCCAGCAGCGCTCTGAACATTGGCAGGCTGTCTTCGGGGACCGAAAAGACAACATCACGCGGACCATCCAGGGCCAATCGCACAATGGGCGCACCTGCCGCCACGACCGCGCCGGGCTCGGCGTCCACGCGAGTGATCACCCCCGCACTTGCTGAAATCAAGGTGGCGTAGCTGGCCTGATTGCGCTGAACCGCCGCTTGCGCTTTGGCCTGATCAAGTTGAGCGCGAGCGGCTTTGAGCGCAGCCTCGCGTCGCTCCAGCTCTCCAGCGCTGATGAAACCTTGTTCGCGCAATTCTTTGAAGCGGCGGTACTCGCCAACCAGGAGATCGATGTTCGCCTGCGCCGCTGCAAGGGCAGCCTCGGCTACCTCTTGCGACTGTTTCAAGTCTGCTGGATCGAGTTGGGCAATGGCCTGGCCCGCCTTGACAAACTGGCCCGTTTCAACCATTCGACGCACCAGTTTGCCTCCCACGCGAAACGACAAGTGCGTCTCTGTCCGCGCGCGAACTTCCGCAGCATATTCTTTGGTTGCACCCGCCGAACCTAAGGCAACCGTCATCGTTCGAACTGCCCGTATGGGCTCCGATTCAGGTTCGCGTTTGGCGCAACCCGAAAGGACGATGCTCAGGACGAGGCCTAAGGCAATGTGAGAGCAATTTTTCATGCGGATGGAGTGCCTTATGCCTGGACCATAACGGTTCGATGCACAGTGACCTTCAGTTACTGACTGATTGGTCAGTAATATAGACACGGCCTTGGACTCTGTCAACGAAACTCCAGGCACTGCGCGATGACCGGCAGGGCACAGTGTGCGCGCGTAGACAATGTCAATGTGAGCGAAAAACACTACGAAAACTTCCCAGTTGCGTCGCTGCTGTGCCCACCACGGATCCGCCCTGCTGTGACGGCCATCTATCAATTTGCTCGCACCGCCGACGACATGGCCGACGAGGGCGACGCGACACAAACACAGCGATGCGCGTTGCTCGCAGACTACCGCTCTGACTTGTATGCGATCTTCAGCGGGCGTGGGCCCAGCCAGCGCTGGCCCGATGTTTTTACCCGCCTTGATATCGCGCGAAAACAATTTGACTTACCACTGCAACCCCTGGCCGCGTTGCTGGACGCTTTTTGCCAGGACATTAACAGCCCACGTTACGACAACAGGTCTGAACTACTGGCTTACTGTGATCGTTCTGCCAACCCAGTAGGCCGATTGGTCTTGCACCTGCATGGGATTGACGATCCCAGATCCTTGCGAGAATCAGACGCCATCTGCACTGCGCTGCAGTTAATAAATTTCTGGCAAGACCTCAGCGTCGACCTGCAGCGCCTGCGCGTTTACGTCCCTGTTGCCGACATGTCAAAGTGGGGGTTATCGCGCGAGGAGTTGCTCGAACAGAAAGACACAACGCAGAGCAAGGCGCTGATCGGCGAACTGTGCGGATGGGCAGAATTGCTGATGTGCGAAGGCGCGCCATTGGCCCGCCGTGTACCCGGTCGGGCGGGTTGGGAGTTGCGCCTGGTCGTACAAGGTGGCCTGCGCATACTGCAGAAAATGCGCACCATGAACTATGCCGTGCTGCAGCAGCGCCCTCGCCTTTGGCGACGTGACTACGCTTTGATGTTCTGCCATGCCATGCGGATGTCGGCGGCACCGTCGTCAAGGTCCGTATGACACCGGAAAGTTACGTTCAAGATCGAGTCGCAGCCAGTGGCTCGTCGTTCTATTACGCTTTCCTGTTCTTGCCCCCGGCGCAAAGAGCGGCTATCACAGCCTTCTATGCGTTCTGCCGCGAGGTGGACGATGTCGTCGATGAGGGCATTGACAGCGCTGTCGCAGCGACTAAGTTGCAATGGTGGCGGGGCGAGGTAAAGGCGGCGTTTGGTGGTCACCCCAGCCATCCCGCAATGAAAGCACTGATGCCCTGTGCGGCACACGCCAAGATTGAAGCGGCGCAGCTGCTGCAAGTCATAGAAGGTTGTCAGATTGACTTGCAACAGACCCGCTTTCTCGACTACGCAACCCTGCATCGCTACTGCCATCTCGTGGCCGGCGTGGTGGGAGAAGTCGCGGCCAACATCTTTGGCGCGACCCATGCCGACACGATCGCCTATGCGCATAAGCTCGGCCAAGCCATGCAACTCACCAACATCATTCGCGATGTCGGTGACGACGCCAGACGCGGCAGGATTTACTTGCCTATGTCAGAACTCCGCCAGTTTGAAGTCAAGGCGCAGGACATCTTGATGCGCAATTCGCCTTGGGGCTATGGTCCACGGTTCACGGCCCTGATGCAGTTCCAGACGCAGCGCGCGCACGCCCTGTATGACGAGGCTGCGGCGCTCTTGCCGCACCAGGACCGGCTCGCGCAAAAACCTGGGCTGATGATGGCCAACATTTACCGTGCCTTGCTCAGGGAGATCGAAGCCCAAGGCTTTCAGGTTCTGCACCAGCGCACGTCGTTGACGCCCTTGCGCAAGTTGTGGATTGCAGCCAGAACGCATGTCTCAGGCCGCTGATGAAACGCTCCGTCGCGGTCATCGGCGGGGGCTGGGCTGGCATGGCCGCCGCGGTTCGCGCGGCGCAGCGTGGCCTTCAAGTCAAGGTGTTCGAGATGGCACCGCAACTGGGCGGTCGCGCCCGGACTGTGAATGTCGTCGGTCAATCCTACGACAACGGTCAACATATCTTGATTGGCGCCTATGCGCGCAGCTTGGCATTGATGCGCGACGTGGGCGCCGTGCCTGAAGACGTTCTGCTGCGCCTGCCGTTGAGCATTCGTTACCCGGATGGGCGAGGGCTGGAGATCGCGCTCGGTGGCGGCCCTTGGCGGGCCTTGATGGCCATGGCGAGTTTTCGTGGCTGGCATTGGCATGAACGCCTTGCAATGGTCCGTGCGGCGGCGCGCTGGGCGTTGACCGGGTATCGCTGCAACCCACTGTGGACGGTGAATCATCTCTGCGCAACCTTGCCCCAACAGGTTCGCCGCACCCTGATTGAGCCGCTGTGCCTTGCGGCGCTGAACACCCTAGCAAGTCAGGCCAGTGCGCAGGTGTTCTTGCGGGTTCTTCAGGACGCACTGGCCGGGAAACTTGGATCATCTGATCTGTTGATACCGCGGCTGGGTCTGGACTCCCTGCTCGCCTCGCCTGCAGCAACTTGGCTCAAAGAGAACGGCGTTCGTGTCGCAACTCATCACCGAGTTGAATGCATTGGCCCACACGGAAATGGGTGGGCCGTCGACAATGAGAATTTTGACGGCGTGATCCTGGCGTCTTCCGCCAAGGAGTCCGCGCGCCTGACCAAGGCCTTGTCGCCGAGTTGGTCTGAGGCTGCATCCAACTTGAGTTTCGAGCCCATCGTGACTGTTTACTTGCTGGCACCCGACTTGTGCCTCCCTTGTCCGATGATGGCGTTGCAAAGCGGCGAGACCGCGCCGGCGCAGTTCGTCTTCGACCTTGGTCAGATCAGCGCTCGACCGGGTCTGCTGGCCTGTGTGATCAGTGGCGCTAAGCCGTGGGTCGACAAAGGCGCGAAAGCGACGGGTCTGGCCACGCTCCAGCAGATGACCGAGGTCATGAGGCAGATAGGACAAATGTCTGCCATGACAGTCGCCGCCGTAGTCGCCGAAAAGCGCGCGACCTTCACTTGTTTGCCCGGCTTGCGCCGACCACCAGCCTTCATCCATCCCGGCCTGGTGGCTGCAGGAGACTACGTAGCTGGCCCCTACCCCGCTACCCTGGAAGGTGCAGTGCGATCGGGCGAAAACGCCCTTGAACTTCTGCAAAACGCTGCGGGGTCGGTGTCGAATTTTTCAAGCGCTAGGACCACTGGGTGGGCGTAAGACGTTGATTGGAGACGTTGGGTCGCGGAGTCTTCGTTTACCGGGATGCAAAAATGGCCGCTGCTCAACCAAAGGCCAGCGATGAAAAGCAAACAGGACTCAGCGCCCGCCATTCAAGTTTTGGAGCGCGCCTTCTCATTGCTGGACATGCTCGCGTCGCAAGCCGAACCAACGTCCTTGAAGGCCATCAGTGAGGCCACTGGGCTGCACCCGTCGACGGCACACCGGATCTTGAATGACCTCACCCTGGGTCGATACGTCGAGCGCCCTCAAGCTGGCAGCTATCGCTTGGGCATGCGGCTCTTGGAACTTGGCAATTTAGTGAAGGCCCGACTCGATGTCCGTGAGGCCGCCCTGCAACCGATGCGCGAACTGCACCGTGCGACAAATCAGACGGTCAATTTGTCGATGCGCCAAGGTGACGAGATCGTCTACATCGAGCGCACCTACAGCGAGCGTTCGGGAATGCAAGTTGTGCGCGCCATTGGTGGA
>JAYVRO010000109.1:0-7475 GCA_043776165.1 Rubrivivax sp.
CAATACTGTTCGCTTAGCAAAGGATCCGTTCGGGCTGAGCTTGTCGAAGCCCCGCCAGGCACTTCGACAAGCTCAGTGCGAACGGTACAAAGTGAACAGTATTGCACCTTGCGGCGATGTGCGCTCGCGCACCGACAAGCACGGCTCAGTTGCCGCAGGCTCGTTGCTTCAGCCAACTGTCCCCACAAAACCATGACCGTCACACTCGGACTACCAAGGGCTAGGGCGGCCAGGGCGGCCAGAGCGGTTCAAACGGCGCTGGCAGCATTGACGATTTTTTTGGGTGGCACAGCGGCCTTGGCGCAGGTCAGCGTGGGCATTGCGCTGCCGGGCGTGAACATCGGCATCAACGTGCCGGTCTACCCACGAATGATCCAGGTTCCTGGGCACCCCGTGTATTACGCCCCGCAGTCAAATTCAAACTACTTCTTCTATGACGGTCTGTACTGGGTCTACCAGAACGACCGGTGGTATGAGAGCAGTTGGTACAACGGCCCCTGGCAGGGCCTGGAGCCCGAACAGGTGCCCGTGTACCTGTTGCGCGTGCCCGTGCGCTACTACCGGGCGCCGCCGGGGCACTTTCACGGCTGGGGCCGCAACTCGGCGCCGCGCTGGGGTGAGCACTGGGGCCCACGTTGGCAGCAGGCGCATGGCGACTGGGACCGGCCACATCGCAACGACGCGGTGAGGGCAGCACCATTGCCCGTGTATCAACAACCCTACTACGGCGCGCGCTACCCCTATGCACCTGCGCGCCAGGAGGCGATCCGCGTCGAGCAGTACCGCTTCCGACCGCAGGAAACGGTGACCCAGCAACGCTGGGAACAGCATGAGCGGCGCGCGGTGGCACCCGAACAACGCGAAAGCCGTGACAAGCATGAGGCGCAAGGTCATGGCCGCGACGCCAACGAGCGCGACAAAGGTAAAGACAAGGGCAAAGACAAAGACCATGGCAAGGGCCACGACAAGAAAGGCGATTAGTGCATCGGTCTGTCGGCTAGCGCACCGACTTATCGGCCTGAACCCACTACGGTACGAGTAGCCCGGTAGCCGTATCACTGACAGCCGACCGCAGCCTAACCCCATGGCGCTTTGTGCCCTGAACTGAAAGAAATGATATGAACCAGAAGCTTGTTTTCTCGATCTTGCTCGCTGCAGTTGCCCTTGGCGCCTGCCAGAAATCCGAAATCGTGCCCGTGCCCGTGCCCATGCCGACACCACCTGTGGTGGTGGCCGTGCCCGGCCCCCCCGGTGAGCCTGGCAAGACCGGCGCCATGGGCGATCAAGGTCGACCGGGCAACACCGGTGCAACCGGCGCCACTGGTGAAATGGGCAAAACGGGTGAAGGCACGACGGTGATCGTGGTGCCGCGCGCCGCCTCGGCGCCGAACTGATCCATTGCCCCACACACACCATCTACCCCACTCAACAACTAGGAGAACACCATGGGTCTCGGAACAATTTTGCTCATCGTCTTGGTGCTGTTATTGATCGGCGCTGTGCCCACTTGGGGCCACAGCCGCAGGTGGGGCTACGCGCCATCGGGCGGCATCGGGCTGGTCCTGTTGGTGGTCCTCGTTCTGTTGCTGATGGGGCGCATCTGAACGTGCCTGCGGCGGTCGCAGTGGCGCCAACGCGGCGGCGATTGGAACTCGACATGCCACACAGCTTGTGGCTATTGACCAGCATGCTGTGCGGGCTACTGCTGTTTGGCTGCAGCAGCCTGCCGACGATCGTGCCGGGACTGGCTCTGCCTGGCCGCGACGCTAGAACGTCGGCAACCACAGGGCCGGTCGTGCTCAGCGGCACGCGCGGGCCGTTGTCGGCAACGCAGAGCAAGGCCGTGCTTGATGCGCTGCGCAGCCGCAGCCCCGAGACCGGCATTTTTGAGCGCCATCTGGCTGTGGAAGAAGCCATCGTCGGTAGTCCGCTGACCACGGGCAACGCCGTTCGCTTGTTGCAGGACGGCCCCGCCACCTATGCCGCGATGCTTGCCAGCATCGCTGCGGCGCGCGACCACATCCACATGGAAACCTACATCTTCGACGACGACGAAGTGGGTCAACGTTTTGTGCAAGCCTTGATCGACAAACAAGGCCAGGGTGTGAAAGTGAGCCTGATCCGCGACAGCGCTGGCACGCACAGCACGCCTGCGGCTTTGTTCGAACGCCTCACGGCCAGCGGTGTGCAGGTACTCGAATTCAATCCGCTGAACCCGCTGCTGACGCGCAAGGAGTGGGCGCTGAACCGCCGCGACCACCGCAAGCTGCTGATCGTTGATGGGCACACGGCGTTCCTGGGCGGTATCAACATCAGCAGCGTGTACTCGGGTGGTTCGACACGCAAACCGAACGCCGCTGGCCTGGCCTGGCGCGACACAGATTTACAGCTCCAAGGCCCAGTGGTGGCTGAATTGCAAAAGCTCTTCATTGCCAGTTGGGCGTCGCAAAAGGGGCCAGCCCTGGCCGCTGCAAATTGGTTCCCTGCACCCGTGCAAACAGGGCGCCAAGTGGTGCGTGCCATCGGCAGTTCACCCGACGATCCCTTCAGTCAGATCTACGTCACGCTGCTGTCGGCCATCAATGCTGCCGAGACCAGCGTGCAAATAGCCAACGCCTATTTCGCCCCCGACCCGCAACTGCTGGCGGCTTTGGAAGCGGCTGCGGTGCGCGGTGTGGCGGTGAGCCTGATCCTGCCAGGGGAAACTGATTCCTGGCTCGTCTTTCATACCGGACGCAGTCACTATGAGCGGCTGCTGCGCGCGGGCGTCAAGCTCTATGAGCGGCAAGGCGCCATCCTGCATTCGAAGGTCGCCCTGGTCGACGGCGTGTGGGCCACGGTGGGCTCGACCAACCTCGACTGGCGCAGCTTCTTGCACAACCACGAACTGAACGCTGTGGTGCTGGGCGCAGAGTTCGGCGCCCAGGTGCAGGCGATGTTCAGCAAGGATCTCGCTGCATCAACATCCATCAGCTTGGCAAGCTGGCTTGAGCGGGGTGCTGCACTGCGTATGAAGGAATGGCTTGCCAGGCGATGGGAGTACTGGTTGTGAATTCTCAACATAGCAGGCCGCGATCTGCGCCGCCATGGCTGGCCAAGCCAAGGCCCAAACGGCTGGACTTGGCCCGCAGCATGGCCTGATCGGCGCTATCGACCAGCGCGTCGACTTCGCAGTTCACCTCGGGCAACAAGCAGCCGAATTCGCCGCCACCATGGCGGCTGACATGGTCATCACTGCGGACGGTCTCCGCCAGCCGGGCCCCAGCCACCTTCAGCAGCGTGTCGCCCGCCGCATGGCCAAAGCGGTCGTTGACGGCCTTGAACCTTGTGTCAGGGCTTGCTCAATTTGGTAGGCGCGCAAGAAGTCCACCAGCAGCGCTGGTTCAAAGGCGCTGTCAGCGTGCGCCACAAAAGCCCATGCAATGGCATAAACACGTGGCAGACCAGCCAGGCCCGAATTGGCCAGCACAGGCAAGCTGCGAAAGTAGCGGCGGGGCAAGCCGTCGTGCACCTCGCGCGTCTGCGCGACCACGAGGTGGATGTTGTCCAGCAGCCACTCACCGGCTGGACTGACATGGCGGCCGCGTCGCTCTTGCTGGGCAATGAAACTGTGCGCCCTGTGCAGCACGTCGATGTTGTCGCGCAGGCGCGGAAAAAACGCTGTCGCGACTTTGCGCGTGTCGGCAACGCCGTGCGCCTGCGCAAGTCGATGCCCTTCGCGCGTGAAACCGGCGGTACCCAGCAACTCGGCACGAATCGGCGCCGCCAGCGTACCGTGTGTCGGGTCCAGCAGCGCTTCGCCTTGAACGAGCGCGTGCGTTTGCACCTTGGCCCGCGCTGCCGCCTCCACCTGCCCAGGTCGGTTACGCCACGGCCAGTGAATCATGTTCGAGTGGACATCAAGGCACCAGCCACAGAAGTGCCAGGGCAAGCGCCAACAAGGTGACCAGCGATGACATGAAGCGCGGAAGCACAAAAGCATCGACGACCTCAAAGGCGCCATGCATGCGGTGCCATCGGCCCCGCGCTGTGGCGCATTGGTCGAGATGGGCGATTAAATGCGTCGGGTCGGCCAGTGTGTGGTCAGAGGTTGAAAACGGCGATGAAAGTGACGACATGGCGAATCCAATGAAATAAGTGCCGAGAGGCGGGCGTTGGACGCCGCTGTGGCGTCAAACGAAGAAAACAGCTTGCAAAGCGCAACTCGCAAAGCGGAGAGCGCTGGCGCGGCGCGGCGCTCGCCGACACGCAAAGTCACGGCGTAGCACGCAAGCAAACGCGCACCCTCGCATGATCAAACGGTCTGCCGATCGGCGGCGCCAGCAGGGCATGAACTTATGCAATGCCGATACTGCGTGGCGGACCGTGGTCGTGTCTGTCCGCGAGCGCACGCAAGGCGCTACGGGGGATGTGTGATCGCCTGATTGCGAGCCGCCGCAGCCGCCTCAGCCGCCCCAGGCGCATTGGCCGTGTTAGCGGAAAATGCCTGTGCAGCGAGACCCGACACCACTTGCGACAGCAGCGGTGACAGGACGCTGGCCAGCAAAGCCGGTTGCAGCAGCCAGCGCCAAGGCCGCGCGGCGACCACGACCGCGCCGCCCAGCGCCGCAACACCAACCAAGGCCCAGGGATGAGCGCGCGCTGTTGGCCCCAGCAAGGCCTGCTCGGCACCGCGCAGCAAGGCGCTCGTGGGTGAACCCTGCGTTGATGGCGATGACGACGCTGATGGCCAACCGTCTGCGGCGGCACCCAGCGCCATCGCGGCAAGCTTCATCGTGGTCTGTGTGGCACTCTGTTGGCTGGTGTTGGCTCGCGCCGGTGCGCCAGCGCCGCTTGCGGGGCTGGCGGAGCTGGCGGAGCTGGTACTCGCGCGCTGTGCTGCCAGGTCATCGGCGAGCCACTGTGCGATGTCGGCGCGCGACTGGGTCAAGCGAGCCTCGGCCAAGCGTGTTTGCGGGTTGGCCTGGTCCATCACGGGGCGCCTCGTTGCAACAGCGCGGCGTCAGCGGCAAGCTGCTCGCGCCATGCCGCCCAAAGCGGCAAAGGGCCGCCTTGGCTCGCTTCGCGCCAGGACCACCAGCCGATGAGCAAAGGCAAGGCTGGCACCACCAACAGGACCCATGAACGATCCGGTACGACGGTCGGCAAGGTGGCCCACAACATGGCGGCGACACCGGCGAGCCCCGCGGCCATGCACAGGCTGACCCCTGCCAGCACGCCGAGCAACAGCCGTCGTTGCAACAAGGCCATTGAGAGCGCACCTTCGTCCCGCACCAGTGCTGCGTAATTGGCCGCGTGTGCGGCCAGCAAGTGCGGCTGTGTGGTGGCCACACGCAACAAGACACTCCATCTCGCGTTCATTGATTGACCCCTGGTCGCGGCGCGTCGTCGGCTTGGAACTTCAGATCAGCGCGTGCCGCGCCCACGGGACAACAGGCCGCCCAGCACCACCAACGCAGCGCCTGCGGCCATGGCGATCAGCACGGCTTTCATCGGCTCCTGCTCGATGTAACTGCGGGTCGATGTCTGAATGCTGCGGGCCTGTGACATGAATTGCTCGCCACCTTGCGCAATGGCATCGCGACCGCGTTGAACCAGCGCCGAAGCGTCCTGGCTCAACCCTGCCAGCGCCGGGCCTACCGTGGTGCGAGCACTTTCGACTTGACCTGCCAACTGATCGAGCGCGTTGTCAGCCATGCGTTGCGAGCTGCGTATGGCGTGGTCGGCAGAGTGGGCAGCGCCGTCAACGAGTGAGCCGATGGTGGCGGTTTGTGAGGGAATGGACATGAGAGTTCTCCAGGTTTAAGAGGTTCAGGGGTTCAGGGGTTCAGGCGTTTGCGATGCAACGTGCTCAGCCGCGGCTGAGTAGACCGATCATTGCACTCACAACGGCAAGTGCGATGAAAACGAGAAACAAGACTTTGGCGACGCCCGCCGCGCTGCTGGCGAGACCACCAAAGCCAAGCGCGGCAGCGATCAAGGCGATGACAAGAAAGACCAGGGCGTAATGAAGCATGTCGTGTCCTCGGCGGTTGGATGGAGGGCGTTTCCCTCGCTCTTCGGTGCCCGATGCTGAGGCGCGCACCCCCCAGCGTCTGTGCGCCAACAAACACACCAACTCATCGCCCTTCAAAGACCTGTGCCCTGTGGTTCGTAAATCGGTCGCTGCCAATCTACTTGCTCGCTTGGTGCGCTGGCAGACAGACAAGACCTGCCTTGTCCTGCGAGACTGCGCAGCAACCAGTACGGCGCTCCAAGGCGTCACACCAAGAGGACAACCCATGAAACACCTGTCAACTCCGCCAAGGCCGCTGTCTTTGGCATTCATCACCGCCGTTGCTGTTGCTGCGCTGGCCGCTTGTGCCAGCACCCCGGTGCCACAAGAGCAGATGGCCGTTGCCGAAGCGGCCGTGCAGCGCGCCAGCAGCGCCAGCACACGTGAGACTGCGGCCGCAGAGTTGCGGGTCGCCGTGGACAAGCTGGCCGCCGCACGCAGTGCACTGTCCAGTGGCAACCGCGTGCTTGCGCGTCAATTGGCCGAGCAGGCTGATCTGGACGCACAGGTCGCTGAGTTGCACGCCCAGGCAGTGAGTTCGACCAAGGCCGCAACCGAAACCGAAGCTGCTGCGCGCGTGTTGCGCGAAGAGCTCAGCCGCAAGGCCCCGAAATGAACGCCGTCGGGGGCCGTCACGGCCGCAACTTGGCATCGAAAGGCAACACCATGACCCACCGAACATTCACCACGACCTCTCTGGCGCTTGTCGCCGCCGCAGCGCTTGCTGCTTGCAGTTCCGTGCCCGAACGAAACCTGGCCCTTGACCAGGCGCGTGCGCGTTTTGAGGCGGCTCAGGCACAACCCCAAGTCGCTTCGTCTGCGGCCGCTGAATTGCAGCGTGCCAGTGACGCTTTGCGTGTTGCCGACCAAGCACGTGCCAGCGGCGAAACGCTGGCCACGGTGGACCACCTGGCTTACTTGGCACGCCAGCGCGTGGTCATTGCCGAAGAGACAGCCATCAGTCGCGGCGCGCAAGCCGTGACTGCGGGCGCTCAGGCTGAACGTGACCGCGTGCGGCTTGCCATGCGCACCCAGGAGGCCGATGCGGCACAGATGCGTCTGAGCAGCTCCGAACAAGCCAACGCCCAGAAAAGCCAAGAACTCGCGATGGCCGAACAGGCCAACGCCCGCAAGAGCCAAGAACTGGCGATGGCCGAAAAAGAAAGCGCGCGCAAAACCGCAGAGCTCGCGCAGGCCGACGCTGCAGCACAAGCCGAACGTGTGCGCCTCGCTCAGCGAGATGCCCGCGTTGCAGACCTGGAAGCACAAATGCGCGAGATCAATGCGCGCCAGACCGAGCGCGGCATCGTGGTCACGCTGGGCGATCTGCTGTTCAACACTGGCGACTCGCGCTTGCAGTCCGAAGGCTTGCGAAGCATGTCCAAACTGGCCGACTTCCTGAAACGCAACCCGGAGCGCC
>JAYVRO010000110.1:0-2292 GCA_043776165.1 Rubrivivax sp.
GCCGAAATTCGTGCCAACAAACAAGTGCTTGATGCTTATCTCGGAAGTTAACTTATGAGCGCGGGACGAGTGACCCATACCAGCACTGACACGGTCATCGAGTTCGAGAACGTGCTCGCCGGTTATGGCGATTTCATGATCCTGAATCAACTCAGCTTCAAAGCCAAACGCGGCAAGATCACGCTGCTTTTAGGCCCCAACGGTGCGGGCAAATCGACAGTTTTGAAAACGTTGTTTGGCCTGCTCAAAGTGCGCTCAGGACGCGTGCTGCTGGAAGGCAAAAACATTGCTGGCGCCAGTGCCAAAGAGTTGCTGGTGCAGCACGGCGTGGCCTTTGTGCCGCAGGGGCGCAACCTCTTTGGCCAGCTCACTGCTTTTGAGAATTTGGAGCTGGGTGGCATCACGCTGGGGAGCAAAACCACGCATGAGCGGATCCCCGAGGTGTTGGCCCTGTTCCCCCGTGTGAAAGAGCGTTTGCACAGCCCTGCTTCAAGCCTGTCGGGTGGTGAACAAAAGCAGCTTGAAGTGGGCCGCGCGTTGCTTCTGCGCCCCAAGGTACTGCTCATTGACGAGCCCTCGATAGGCCTGTCGCCCATCGTTGTGCAAGATGTTTTTAAGCTCTTGCGCAAGCTCGCTGATGGTGGCACCACGATCTTGATGGTGGAGCAAAACGTCAAGAGCGCCTTGAAGATGGCCGACGAAGCCATTGCTTTGGAGTCGGGTCGACTGGTCTTGCACAAGCGCGCTGATGAACTGCTGGCCGACCCCCACATCGAGCGTTTATTCTTGGGCGGTGCTCGCGCTGCGGCACCCTATCCGATACCCGCTAAAGTCTAAGGTTAATCACCATCTTCGCAGAGGAACTTCATGAACCAACCGATTGATCGTGAAGCTCCCACCGCCAACACCAACCCACTGGGCCTGGACGGCATCGAGTTCGTCGAATACGCCACTTCGCGGCCACAAGCGTTGGGGCAACAGCTTGAGATGATGGGGTTTCGCCCCGTGGCACGGCACCGGGCGCGCGAGGTGCTGCTGTATCGCCAAGGCAACATGAACGTGGTCATCAACGCGCACATCCCAGTTGATGCCAATCGCGCTCAGCTCAGTGAAACGCCAGTCATCGCCGCCGTGGCGCTGCGGGTGCGTGACGCCGCCGCCGCTTTTGAGCGCGCCTTGCAGCGTGGTGCCTGGGCCGTGCCCACGCAGGTGGAAGTGATGGAGTTGCACATCCCGGCCATCCATGGCGTGGGTGCAAGCCGCATCTATTTTGTTGATCGCTACAAAGAGTTCTCGATTTGGGACGTGGACTTTGTGCCAATCCCCACGGTGGACAAACACCCGCCGGCCATCGCCGGCCTGCATTGGTTTGGCCTGGTGCAGTACATCGGCGCAGCGCGCATGGAAGACTGGACGGAGTTCTACCGCGAGCTGTTTGCGTTTACCCCGTTGGCCGACGACCAGCGCTTTGGCATCTTGCCCACAGGCCGGATATTGCAAAGCCCCTGCAAGAGTTTTTACTTGCAGCTCATTGAGCCCGCGAGTGTCGACAAAAGCGGCGATGAGATGCTTCAACGCATGGGCCTGGGCACACCCGATGTGCCCGCGGCCGCAGCTGCGCTGCGCGCACGTGGCGTGGACTTTGTCGAGAATGACCATGTGCACACCGAACAGCGCGGCGCGTTAACGCGTGGCCCGGCGGGACAAGTGGTGTTTGAGCTGGTGCACGACGCGTTGAGCACGGGTGGTGCAGCATGAGCCAGCGCAGTGGCTTCTGCGACGACTTCGGCATGGACACCATCACCCTGGCGGGCCCGCTGGAGGCCAAGCTGAGTGCCATGAAAGAGGCTGGTTTCACGCAAGTCATGCTCAAGGCCAACGACATCAACGGTCACCCTGCAGGCATCGATGCCGCAGTACGAGCCGTCAAACAAAGTGGTCTGCGCGTCACAGGCTTTCAGGTGCTGCGCGACTTTGAAGGCCTCAGCGGCCACTTGCACGACTACAAAGTTGACGTCGCCAAAGCCATGCTGGAGATGGCGCAGGCTTTGGGCGCGCCGCTCCTGTTGTGCTGCTCGTCCACCAGCCAACACGCCAGCGATGACAAAGACGTGATTGCTCGCGACTTGCGCAAGCTCGCCATGCTGGCTGTGCCGCTGGGCATCAAGATCGCCTATGAGGGCTTGAGCTGGGGCCGCACCATCAACGAATTCACCACAGCGTGGGACATCGTGTGCCGCGCCGATGCGCCCAATCTGGGCTTGGCCTTTGACAGCTTTCACGCCCTGGCCG
>JAYVRO010000111.1:0-2282 GCA_043776165.1 Rubrivivax sp.
GAAAGAACTTGCAGCAGGCCGAGCTGGCGCAGCAGCAAGCGCAGTCGCAAGTGCGACAAGTAGAAACGCGCCTGCGCCGCTGGGTGGGTGATGGCCTGCCCAGCGCGCAAGGCATGGCCAGCGTGTTGCTCGACGTACCCGAACTGAGCGTGATCGAAGGCGACGTTGCGCGCTCTTCTGACATTGCGCAACTGGCGGCCCAAGCTGCGGCCATGGGCCAGTACGCCGCCGCCGTGGCAACGGGTGACAAACCACAACTGAGCTGGACATTTGGCGCCAGCAAGACCCTGGCCGCTGGTGGCAGTGGCAGTGGCGGTGGCGGTGGCGGTGGCAATACCGCCGGCCAGCGCAGCAGCGCACTCGGGCTGGGCATTTTGGTCAATATTCCGCTGGCCAACCCCGGGGTGGCGCCTGCGGCGGAGGCGGCAAAAAAACGTGCCCAAGCCGCGCTCTTGCAACGTGAAGACGCGCTCGAATCACGCCGCTACCGTGCCCGTGAAGTGCACGAACAAACGCTCAGTGCCTTTGACCGCGCGGCACGGCTGGGCGGTGTGCTGCGCGAGAGTGACCAGGTGCGCAGCTTCACGCTGCAGCAATGGCAACTCTTGGGCAAACGGTCGATGTTTGATGTGATGTCAGCCGAAGGCGAGCACTACAACTTGCGCGTGGCTCACATCAACGCTCTGCACGACGGGCAGCAGATGAACGCCGTCTTGCTGTCGCTGGGTCGAGGTGTCGCGGAGTGGTTGCGTTGACCTTTGGGCGGACTGCATGAGGTTCAACCTGGGCCATGTTTGCGCGCTGCAATGCCTCAGCGCGACCGGGTTACTTGACCTTCCGAAAGACAAACAGGATCAGTATCGAACCATGAATCGCAGTTGACCAAAACGCAGCATGGCTGCTTTGGCGCCAATGCTGATGAGCGTCAAATCGGGTCCTGCCGCGTCACCTTCATGCAGCACTTGGCCGTTGACGATGAGCACACGGTCAGCTGCTTTTTCCGCATAGATGGAGCCGCCGATGTTGATTGCGGGCAGGCTGCGGCGCTGTTCGATGCTGAGCTCTTCCAACAGAGGCACCGACCCCGGCGCCGCACTGGCTGAGCGCGCTGGCGTGGTGGCAGCCACGACAGGCAAGGGTTGGGCCAGGATTTGTGGCGCCATGGAGGGCATGACCTGCACGGCGATCGCCGGCTGGGCAGTCACGACCGCTGGTACCGCTGGCACCACCTCCGGATGTACAACCACTGTAGAAGCAGCGATGACCGCAGTGGTCCGTGGCCCAACACCTCGTTGCTCCGTCAGCAAAAAAACAAATGCAGCCAGCAGTGCAGCCAGCAGTGCAGCCAGCAGCAAGACCAACAACGCGCCGCGCCAACCAAGCCAGGTGCGTAACCCACGCAACCCGCGCAACCCGCCCCATCGCGGCGCGTCGTCGCTGTCGGATAAAGCCTGTGTCGTGTTGACGTGCAGCGTGGGCACATTGCCGATATCGCGCGCCGCTTCGGCCTTTTTCAGGGCTTGCAAAATGATGCTCATCGAAGGCGCCAATGGGGGTGGATTTGTGTTCAGGGCGAAGGGGTCGACCAGCGCGGCTCGGCCACCCCCAAAGCGCGATTGATCTGCATCAGCGTCATGGCGCCAGGCACACCGTCACTGACCAGACCGTGCGCGCGCTGGAACGCTTGTACACGTTTGACCAATGTCAAAGGTGTGGTCACTGTTGACGCTGCTGGCGCTGTTGACGACGCTGAGGCCATTGACGCGCCAGTCTGCGGCAGGCGATCCAACTGCGCCGTGAGCCACAGTGCGTTCGCGCGCTTGTCGCTGCTGCCGGGTGCATCGCTGCGATAGAGCGTGCCAAAGTCGCCCAGCCACAGCGTGCCAAAAGTTGCCAGTGGCATTGACCTGGTCGCGCCGTCGGCTTGCAGCAGTGCGTCCTGCCCGCTCATGCCCATCAGCAGGGCACGGGTCTTGCTGCCATCAGCGGCTTGCAAGCTCACGATACCGGGCCGCGCCAATTGGCGCAGCAGGGCCAAGCTCACCGCTGGGGTACGAAAGCAGCGCACACCTTGGGTCGCAGAGGTCTCGCAGGTGGACAAGTCAACGACGCTGACGTTCCACATGACTGCGATGTCGCGCCACGCTGCGGTCTCCAAAGTGGGCTGCGCAGGCCATGACCAAACAGGCACGACAGGGTGTGCCAAGGCCATGGCCTGTGACGCGGCGCCCAGGGCTGGCGTTGCTGCTGTGCTTCCTGAGACGGGTGCCTTCGCGGTCGAA
>JAYVRO010000112.1:0-7409 GCA_043776165.1 Rubrivivax sp.
CCCGATTTGATGGCGCCGTTTGGTGGCTACAAACAGTCCGGCAACGGGCGCGAATGGGGTGAGCACGCTTTCGGTGAATTCCTGGAGGTGAAGGCGATGTTGGGTTATGCGCCGAAGGAACCCGCGAAAGCCGCAGCTTGACCAAGGTGATGGGTTAGACCGTCGGTGCCACCATGACTTTGCCAGCCCTCAGATCAATTGACGACGCGCCCAGCAAGGTTGCGGCGGCTGTGCTGGCCTACGTTGGTCGCGTGCCGCGCTCAAAACTGAGCGCGAGCAAAACCCCAGCCGACGCGGCGCGCAAAACGGCCAACGCTGCCGCTGCCAAAGCAGCAGTGGCGGCCGGCTCACTGGCCTTGCCGCCAGGCCCCTTGGGTTGGTTGACCTTGCTGCCAGAGATGATTGCGGTGTGGAAGATCCAATCGCAGATGGTGGCCGACATCGCGAGCCTGTATGGCCGCAGCAGCACGCTGACCAAAGAGCATCTGATCTATTGCTTGTTCAAACATACCGCATCACAAGCCGTGCGTGACTTGGTGGTTCGTGTGGGTGAACGCCTGCTGGTCAAACAAGCGTCGGTGCTGGTGCTGCAAACCGTGGCCAAGAAGATCGGCGTGAAGGTTTCTCAGGGGGCTGTGGCCAAAGCGGCGTCACGTTGGCTGCCCATCGTGGGCGCAATGGGCGTGGGCGCCTATGCCTACTACGACACCGCGCAAGTGGCCAAGACGGCGATGGAGATTTTTGAGCTTGATAACGTTTCACCTTAGTTCTCACCCGAGACGCAAGGCCATCACCCCCGCCACGATGACCAAGGCGCCCAGCGCGCGCTGTTTGCCGAACTTTTCTTTCAACAAAAAGGTGCCCAGCAGCACGGCAAAGAGCACCGATGTTTCGCGCACTGCGGCCACGCTGGCGACGGGGGCTTTTGTCATGGCCCACAGGGCAATGCCGTAAGAGCCAAACGACGCCACGCCGCCCAGGGTGGCCAATGGCCAGCGGCCACGTGCGTAGTGCAGCAAGGCCTGGCGCTCATGCGGCAGGCGCCGCCACCACACTAAAAAAGGGTACGGCAAGCCATCGAGTGCGCACAGCAAGAGCACATAGGCCACGGTATTGCCCGACACGCGGACACCGCGTGCGTCCACCAAGGTGTAGCAGGCAATGATGGCGGCGTTGGCAACGGCAAACGTCAAGGCCTTGCGGTGGTGCAGCGCTTGCCCCGGGTGGGCCAAACCAACCAGCGCCACACCCACCGTGATGCCCATCACCCCCATCCAGGCCGCGCCACTGGGCACTTCACCCAGCACGGCCGCGCTGCCCAATGCCACCAAGAGCGGCGCCAGGCCGCGCATGATGGGATAGGTCATGCCCATCTCGCCATGTTGATAAGCCCCGGCCAGCGCGATGTAGTACGCAATGTGAATGGTTGCGCTCACCGCAATGAAGGGCCAGCTCTCGGGTTGCGGCAGACCAACGTACAGCAACAAGGACACAGCCACCAAAGCGCCCATGCCATGCAGCAAAGCCGTGTCGGCGGTTTTGTCGGTGCTGGATTTGACGAATGCGTTCCAGCCCGCATGAAGTAACGCGGCGAAGAGCACGGCAAGCAATACCGGCCACGTCATGTCAAAGCTTGGGTCAGCGTGGGCAATGCCTACATCGCCCCATCATCCAAAGCCCCCAACTGCGACTGCCGCAGCCGCGTTTGTGTCAGCGCACCGGCGTTTTCAAGAATGGGATAAGCGATGGAGCAGATGTGCGAATTGACGCGCTTGAGCTCACTGATCAGGTCCAGGTGCAAGGAGCTGGTTTCGATGCTCTGCGCGGTGTTGTCTTGCAGCCGCGCAATGTGATTGGCGGCGTAGCGGTGCTCTAACAAGCGGAACTGCGCCTTTTCTTCCAGCAGGCGCTGCGCGTCGCGCACGTGGCCGTCCAAAAACACACTCATGCCCAGGCGCAGGTTGGACAGCAAACGTTCATGCAGGTGGCAAACCTCGGCCATGCCAGCGTCTGAAAAACTGCGGTTGGTGCGAATCTTTTTTTCCTCGATGTCGAGCAGCACCCGCTCGATGCTGTCGCCCACTTGCTCCATGTTGATGGTGAAGCTGACGATGTCCGTCCAGCGGCGGCCTTCTCGTTCAGACAAGGCCTCGCGCGAGATTTGCGTGAGGTAGAACTTGATGGCCGAATACAGCTCGTCCACCGTGTCGTCCATGCGACGCAGCCGCTCGGCCAGCGCCAGATCGTTGTCGCGCAGCACGGGCATCACGCCGCGCAGCATGGTCTCGACGACGTCCGCCAAATGCAGCGCTTCACGCGCCGCGCAACTGATGGCCAGTGACGGTGTGGCCAGGGCGACGGGGTCAAGGTGACGGGGGCGGTCGCTGTGTGTGGGTGCAGCCACCAGCCAGCGGTCCACCAGCTTGGCCATCAGCGTGGTGAAGCCCACAAACAGCAGCGCGAGCAAGATGTTGAAGCCAAGGTGAAAAGTGACAACTTGCTGCGCCAGCGCGGGCACGTGGTCGTTCAACACGCTGCGCAGCGCAGGCAGCCAAGGCATCACCAGCAGCACCCCCGTGGCCTTGAACAAGAGGTTGCCCAAAGGCACGCGGCGCACGGCCGGTGCGGCGGTGCTGGTGGCCAACACGGCCAAGATGCCACTGCCCACGTTGGCACCCAGCACCAAACCCAGGGCCACGCTGGGCGGCACCATGCCTTGCGTGGCCAAGGTGGCAGTGAGCAGCACGATGGCCATGCTGGAGTAGCTCATCACAGTGAGCAGTGCGCCCACCAACACGTCGAGCAGCAATTCGTTGGGCAAGCCCACCAGCAGCGCGCGCACCGTGGGTGAATCGGTCAACGGCTTGGTCGCGCCCACGATCAATTGCAGCGCCAGTGTGATGAGCCCCAGGCCGATGACGATGCGCCCGATGCGGCCAGCTGCGCCGTTTTGCGACGCCACAAACATGACCACACCACTGAAGATAAAGAGCGGTGAGAGCCAGCTCAAATCAAAAGAAAACACCAGCACCATGAGCGCCGTGCCAACGTCTGCGCCCAACATCACAGCAAGCGCTGCGGCCGTGCCCACGAGGCCGCTGCCCACGAATGAAGCAACGATCAAACACGTGGCGGTGCTGCTTTGCACCAGGCTTGTGACGCCCATGCCAGCGAGCATGGCCGTGAGCCGATGGCTGACACTCCTTTGCAGCACGCGCCGCAGGTCTTCACCGAGTACACGCAGCACGCCAGTGCGCACGATGTGCGTGCCCCACACGAGCAAGGCGATGGCGGCGAGAAGGTTGAGGAGATGGATCAAAACGAGGCGGTATTCATGAAGTCAGGCATGGCGTCATGCTCGCGCAGCAGACTCACCATGGCAAGGAACAAGTCTTCACATTGGTAAAACTCTTGATGCACTCCTGCACATCTGTCTCCTGTTGCTGTGTTGGCGCCGATCTTGGTGCCGACCTTGGACCGACCAGCATTCTTTCGATGATCCAATCCTAACCATGGTCAACATCACACCCACGCGCACTCCCGCGTCCCTCAGCCGCATCGCCAGCTATCACGCGCACATCTACTTTGATGGGCCGCAAGAACGTGCAAACGCCATGGTGCTGCGCGAACAGATCGGCCAGCGTTTTGCCGTTGCCCTGGGCAGCATTCACGACCGTCTGGTGGGCCCCCACTCCCGGCCCATGTACCAGGTGAGTTTTGATGTCGAAAGTTTTGCCACTTTTGTGCCTTGGCTGATGCTCAACCGACAAGGGCTGGCAGTGCTTGTGCACCCCAACACCGGGCGCGAGCGCGACGACCATTTGGTGCACGCCATCTGGCTGGGTGAAATGCTGCCCATCGTCAACACCGACATGTTGCGCAACGACGCACCGCCCGAAGCGGCGTTGCCGGTGAACACGCAGCCCGACCCCGGTGTGAGTGATGACTGAGACTGCAATCCAGCGCTTTTTGCAACTACTGAACACCAACGCCCCACGCTGGCATCGCCTGGTGCTGGCCAAGCCTGAAGGCGCTGAGCCCGGTTTGCATCGTGTGGTGGTGCGGCCCTTGCTTTTGCGCGGTGTGCCAAGCCTGAGTTTTGTCTACAGCCACGCCACGCGCGACGTCACCAAAAACTTGGCACTGGACGACGGCTTGCAGTACATCGCAACGCTGGTGGGGCCTGCATTTCATCGCGCGCACCTCTTCACAGCGAACGAAGAAACGCAACTCACGATCAGCAAAAAGGGCAAGAGCCACCTGAGCGTGCGGCGCCTGTCTGAACGCCATGCATCAGCTGCAACCTCCCATGCGCCCGCGACTGTCACTGCCACCGTCACCACAACACACGACCGCGAAAAGCAGCGCTGGCTGACACTCGATCGCCCCTTTTTGCAGGCCCTGGGTGTCACCACCGCGCAACAGCAACTCGTGCCCGCCATGGCGCGCAAGTGGCGCCAAATCAACAAGTTCATCGAGGTTTTTGCCCACGCCTTGCAGTCGTCAACATTGGCGCAAAACAAGGCGCTGCGGGTGGTGGACTTTGGTGCGGGCAAGGCCTATTTGAGCTTTGCCCTGCACGACTGGTTGCGCCATTCACAGCACATTGACGCCGAGGTCACTGGCATCGAGTTACGTGAAGAGTTGGTGCAGCAAGGTGAGCACATCATCCGCACCTTGGGCCTGCAAGGCATGCACATGCACCAGGGCGATGTGCGCACCAGCAGCCCGCCGCGCATGGACGTGATGATCGCTTTGCACGCTTGCGACACCGCCACCGACCACGCCATCCACCTCGGCCTGCGCGCGGGCGCCAGCATCATCATGTGCTCGCCCTGCTGCCACAAAGAGCTGCGACCGCAACTGCTGAGCCCGCACCCGCTGCGCAGCGTTTTCCAGCACGGCATCCACGCCGAACAACAAGCCGAGATGGTGACCGACAGCTTGCGCGCGCTGCTGCTCGAATCGCAGGGTTACGACACGCAGGTGTTTGAGTTTGTGGCGCTCGAGCACACGCGCAAGAACAAGATGATCTTGGCGGTGAAGCGGGAGGTTCACAGCGAAGTACTGCGCAGCGCCGATGCGGCGCAGGCGGTGACGCAGGCCGCATTGGCCAAGGTCAACGAGTTGAAAACCTACTTTGGCGTTCAACAGCAAACCTTGGAGAACCTGCTCCACGGCAACGCCCTGGAGGTTCAGTCACCGTTGCCGTCGTCGCCTACAAATGCGGGAGAAGCAAGGACATGAACGAAATCAACTGCCCCCACTGCGGGAAGGCCTTCAAGATTGACGAAGCTGGGTACGCGGACATCTTGAAGCAGGTTCGAGACGATGAGCTCGATCAGCAGTTGCACGAGCGGCTGGCGCTTGCTGATCAGGACAAGCGAAATGCTGTCGAGCTGGCCACGACCCGGCTCGCCAGCGATCTGCAAAAGGCCGCCGCAGCAAAGGACGCACAAATCCAAGGACTGAACGCCAGGCTCGATGCCAGTGAAGTGGCGCGCAAGCTCGCCGTCGCTGAGGCCTTGGGCGCTGTGGAAAAAGAACGTGATGGGCTGCGCAATCAACTCGCGCAAGCCAAACAAGACAAGCTGGCGGCTACCCAGCTGGCCGAGGTGACACTGGTCAATGAGCTGCACAAGGCGGCTGCGGCGAAGGAGGCAAATATTCAGAGCCTGACGGCCAAACTGGCAGCCGCTGAGGTGGCTCAGAAGCTGGCTGTCACCGAGGCACTCAGCCCAGTTGCCAAAGAACGGGACGAATTGAAGAGCGGTCTCGCGCGTGCGGGGCTTGAAAAAGAACTGGCCGAAAAGTCGCTCAAGGACAAATACGAAACGCAAATCAAGGACCGTGACGACGCGATCGAGCGGCTGCGCGATATGAAGGCTCGTCTGTCGACCAAGATGGTCGGCGAAACCCTGGAGCAGCACTGCGAGACGGAGTTCAACCGCATCCGCGCCACGGCTTTTCCGAAAGCCTATTTCGAGAAAGACAACAACGCACGCAGTGGCAGCAAAGGCGACTTCATTTTTCGTGACCGGGATGAAGCGGGCACCGAGATCGTCTCGATCATGTTCGAGATGAAAAACGAAAACGATCACACCACGACAAAAAACAGGAACGAAGACTTCCTGAAAGAGCTCGACAAGGACCGCCAGGAGAAGGGCTGCGAATACGCGGTGCTGGTCTCTTTGTTGGAGCCCGAGAGTGAGCTTTACAACACCGGCATCATCGACGTGTTCCACCGCTTCCCGAAGATGTACGTCGTGCGGCCACAGTTTTTTCTGCCCATCATCACGCTGCTGCGCAACGCCGCGATGAACTCGCTCAAGTACAAAACAGAGTTGGCGCTCGTCAAGGCACAGAGCATTGACATCACGAACTTCGAAGCCAAGCTGGAGACGTTTCAGACGGGGTTCGCCAGAAACTATGAGCTGGCCGCCAAGCACTACCAGGTGGCAATTGATGAGATCGACAAGTCCATCGACCACCTGCAGAAAACAAAGGACGCCTTGCTCAATACCGGACGCAACCTGCGTCTTGCGAACGACAAGGCGCAAGACGTGACGATCAAGAAACTGACGCGGGGCAACTCGACGATGGAGGCCAAGTTCGCTGAGCTCAAAAAACCTGGCGCCGACAACGCGGAGTAGACCGCGCAAAGTTTGGATTGAGCTGATTTACCTGCCGAGCTGCAACCCGCAACTCAACCCAGAGGAAAGGCTCAGTACCGACTTGAAGCGTGCGCTGTGCGGTGTCGTCGCAGCGAGACTTGTAAGAACATCCCGCACCACCGCGACCCAAGAGCCTAGACCCAAGTGTCAGGAGCATCCAACATTGACCGCAAGCGCCGACCCGGCCAGCTTCAAGCCACACACCGCGCCTTTGGCTGACGCGGTGGGCGACATGCGTACGCGCATGCAAGCCAGTGGCCAGTGGCTGCCGCACCAGATGGCCGGGCGGCGCTGGCCAGTGGCCTGTGTCTCGCTCGAAATCACGCAGCGCTGCAACCTCGATTGCACGCTGTGCTACTTGAGCGAATCGTCCGAGGCAGTGCTTGACTTTCCGATCGAAGAAATCTATCGCCGCATCGACATGATCGTGCAGCACTACGGCGCCGGCACTGACGTGCAGGTGTCGGGCGGCGAGCCCACGCTGCGCAGACGGGATGAACTGGTGGCCATCGTGCGTCGGCTGACTGAGCGTGGGCTGCGCGCGTCGCTGTTCACCAACGGCATCAAGGCCACGCGCGACTTGCTGGAAGAGCTGACAGCGGCTGGCCTGAATGACGTGGCCTTCCATGTGGACACGACACAGCAGCGCGCCGGCTATGCCACCGAAACCGATCTGAACGCTTTGCGCAGCGAGTACATCAACCGCGCCCGCGGGTTGCCAATCAGCGTGTTTTT
>JAYVRO010000113.1:0-7381 GCA_043776165.1 Rubrivivax sp.
CGCGCCGGGCTCGAAACAGCCAGGGCGCGCAGCCGCCCACTTTTGATGTGCGGCAGAACGGCGGGTGAGCCGGTGAAGGTGGCGTCCACCTGACCGGCGATCAAGTCGGTGACCGAAGGCGCTGTGCCACGGTACGGTATGTGCAGCATGAAGATCTGCGTGCGCAGCTTCAAGTACTCGAACGTGATGTGCGCGGCACTGCCGTTGCCTCCAGTTGAGTACGTCATTCGCCCCGGCTTGGCGCGCGCAGCGGTCAAAAAATCTTGGAATGTTTTGATAACCGAGTTGGCGTTGACCACCAGCACATTGGGTACCCGCGCCACCCAGGCCACCGGCACAAAACTCTTGATGGGGTCGTAGCCCAGCTTCGGATAAATGGCCGGGTTCACGGCCAAGGTGCCGATGTGGCCCATCAACAAGGTGTTGCCATCGGGCTCGGCCTTGGCTACGTCGGTGGCGCCCAGCGAGCCCCCCGCGCCGGGCTTGTTGTCGACGATGACGTGGCGGCCCAAAGCGGCCGCCAGTTTGGGCGCCAAAGCGCGCGCCAGGATGTCGGTGCTGCCACCGGGTGTGAAGGGGACCACGACGCGCAGGGCCTTGTTTTGCTGCGCGCTAACACTTGAGATGGGCAACACCAAGGCAGCGGCCAAAAAACGGCGACGGTGCGCAAGATCACGATGGCTAGAAGGCATGTTCTGTTCGCGGGCTCGGCTACGATGTGGCCATATTGTCATAGGAGAAACCAATGAAAACACGCGCTGCCGTGGCCTGGAAAGCCGGTGCCCCTTTGAGCATCGAAACGATCGATCTTGACGGCCCACGCGCTGGTGAAGTGCTGGTCGAAATCAAGGCCACGGGGATTTGCCACACCGATCAATTCACCTTGTCAGGCGCCGACCCCGAGGGTCTCTTCCCGGCCATCCTGGGCCATGAAGGTGCGGGCGTCGTGCGCGATGTCGGCCCCGGCGTGACCAGCGTGCAGCGCGACGACCATGTCATCCCGCTCTACACCCCAGAGTGCCGCCAGTGCAAGTTTTGCCTCTCGCGCAAAACCAACTTGTGCCAACTCATCAGAGGCACACAAGGCCGTGGACTGATGCCCGACGCCACCAGTCGCTTCAGCTTGAACGGCCAACCCATCCTGCACTACATGGGTACGTCGACCTTCAGCAACTACATCGTGGTGCCTGAAATTGCATTGGCAAAAATCAGGCCCGACGCGCCCTTTGACAAGGTTTGCTACATCGGCTGCGGTGTCACCACGGGCATCGGCGCGGTGCTTTTCACGGCCAATGTAGAAGCCGGTGCCAACGTGGTGGTTTTTGGCTTGGGTGGCATTGGTTTGAACGTCATCCAAGGCGCGCGCATGGTGGGTGCCAGCAAGATCATCGGGGTGGACATCAACCCCACGCGTGAAGCCATGGCGCGACAGTTCGGTATGACGCATTTCATCAACCCCAACGAACTTACAAAAGAACACGCCAACGTGGTCGATGCCATCGTGCAGTTGACTGATGGCGGCGCCGACTACAGCTTTGAGTGCATTGGCAACACGACCACCATGCGCCAGGCTTTGGAGTGCTGCCACAAGGGTTGGGGCCAGAGCGTGATCATCGGCGTGGCGGCAGCGGGGCAAGAGATCGCCACGCGGCCTTTTCAGCTGGTCACCGGCCGCGTCTGGAAGGGCTCGGCCTTTGGTGGTGCACGCGGGCGCAGCGACGTGCCCAAGATCGTTGACTGGTACATGGACGGCAAGATCAGCATCGATCCGCTCATCACCCACACATTGACCTTAGACAACATCAACCATGGGTTTGAATTGATGGAGCGCGGCGAGTCGATCCGTTCGGTGGTGGTGTACTGAACAGCGTTTGGCTCAGGCGGGCCAATGTTCTTTGAAAACAGGCGCAACAAGTTCGTTGGCCTCAATCAACTGCAAGGTTCGTAAAAAACCTGGCCGAGACTGTGCCAAGTGTTGGCGCGATCCCGACCACTTTGAGACCACAGCGGCCAGGAAGTCCAAGGCGCCTGGTGACGTGCCTGACAGGTACGGCGTGGCGGCAAAGGTGTCGGCAAATATGTCCCAGTGATGGTGCAGTTGGCGCCGCGCAGCCAGCCTGACCTTGGCCTGCGCCGGTTTGGTGCTGGCCGTCGTCCAGCGCTGCGGGTAGTCGGCAACACTGATGGCCGCATAACAGTTGGCAGCGATGAAGACCAGCCCTCGAATGGCTTGCGCCTGTGAAGGTGTTTCTGGATGTGCTTGTGCATGTGCTTGTGCACATGCTTGCGTGCCGCTGGCCTGTGGCAGCAACCCGCTTCCCGGCATCTGCAAGCCCAGGTGAATGAGGATGGCCGCGCTTTCCGTCAGCACCGTGGCGTCGGGCAGCACCAGACACGGCACTTGCCGCAGCGGGTTGAAGCGTGCCAGCTCATCGATGGCGGAGTCGGCCTCCCACTCTGAGGCGCGAATAACCCTGTACCGCAGAGCACAGGCGCGCAACGCCACTTCGATGGCGGCTGAACCAGAACCCCGCGAGCCATAGAGGCGATGCATGTCAGCCATCGTCGCCAAATTCACTTGGCAAGACCACGCAAGCCGGCGCGCTGTGCCGCCGCCTGCACCAGGCCTTCGTCGCGCACTGCGTTAACAAATGAGGTGATCCAATTTGCGGCAACAGTGCGGCCCTTGGGCACAGCCAGCGCCGCATGTTCCATGCCCCAGCTGCCGTCCATAACGCGCGACAGCGGCAGGGCATCGGACATCTCAAACAAGATGGCCTTGTTGGTGGCAAAAGCGTCGAGCTGTTTGTCAGCGAGCATTTGCCGCGCCGTGGCCAAAGTGGGGGCAGGCACGACTTGAGCAAATTTGAAAGTTCGGCTCAGCAATGCCAGTGAGCTGCTGCCTGCCGAAACGCCTATGCGGTGCCCTGGTTGATCGGCCTTGTCGATTGCGGTGACGGGTGAAGTGGGCATCACCAGAAAGCCCAATTCCAGCGACAAGACGGTGGCGCTAAAGTCCACCAGGGCTGCCCGCGCGGCGGTGGCGTTGGTGATGGTCATGTCGACCTTGCCGCTGCGCACCGCCTCGACGATTTGCCCAGCGCTTTCGAACACGACAATCTCGGCTGGCACGCCCAGGCGGCGCGCCATCTCGCGCCCAATGTCAATCGTTACGCCACGCACTTCTTCGGAGCCTGCGACCTTCACCATCGAGGTGGGGCTGCCGGGGTAAACGGCGATGCGCAGGGCGCCGCTGGGGGCCAGCGCGTTGCGAATGTCGGCCGTGGGCGGTGGTGTCGAGCTGGTCGCGCAGGCGGCAAGCAGCGCCGCCAACACTGCCCCAAAAACCCGGAAACCATGTCGGCGGTTGAATGACATCGAGGCCTCAATCGGGTTGGATTCGCGCGTCACGAATCAGCTTTTCATAGCGCACTCGTTCGCGCGCCAAGAGCGCTGCGAATTGATCAGTGCCGCCGGGCGTGACTTCACCGCCCGAAGCCATCAAGCGGTCCTTGATCTCCGGCAAAACCAGCGCGCGTTGCACCTCGGCATGCAGCTTGCTGGCGATGGTTGCCGGCAGCCCTGCAGGTGCAATCAAGCCGTACCACACGGAGGCTTCGAAACCCGCAAAACCTGACTCGGCAATCGTCGGTGCATCGGCAAAGATGGCCGTGCGTGTGGGGCTCAAAACGGCCAACACTTTGAGCTTGCCCGCACGCACATGCGGTTGCACTTCCAGCGCGTTCACGGCCACCGTTTGGATGTGGCCGGCCAGCAAGTCGTTCAGCGCCTGCGAGCCGCCTTTGTAGGGCACATGCGTCATCGTGATGCCTGCGGCGCGGGAAAAAAGTTCGATCGCCAAATGCGGCGTTGAGCCGTTGCCGGGTGTGCCGAAATTGACGCTACCGGGTTTGGCTTTGGACAAGGCAATGAGCTGCGCGATGGAACTTACTTCGCGTTGTGAGCCAGCGGCAATCACCACGGGCACGCGTCCAACTTGCGCGATGGGTGTGACGTCCCGCGCCAGATCGTAGGGCGCTGGTTGGTAAAGTGAAACGTTGGCTGCGATGGCGTTGGCGGCCAGCATCAAAGTGTGACCATCGGGCACGCTGTCGATGAGTGCACGGTTGGCAATGTTGGTGCCTGCGCCGGGTTTGTTTTCGACGATAACGGGCTGGCCCAAGCTGGCGGCCAGCGGCTGGGCGATGGCGCGCGCAATGATGTCCACCGCGCCGCCTGGGCTGTAGCCCACGATGATGCGGATGGGCTTGCTCGGCCAGCCTAGCGTGGCGGGCGCTTGGGCCGAAGTCTGAGCTGAAGTCTGAGCCGGGGTCGACGCGCAAACCGAAGCCATCAAGGCCACCAGTGGCCAACGTTTGAGGTAAGTTGCACCCTTGGGCCGAGAAGAGGAACCCATGACGGCGATCAACTGGCCATCGAATAAGGCCCACCGCGTTCTAGCGCACGCCGGTACGCTGGGCGCTGCTGAAAGCGCTTCACCCAGGCGTCCATGTTCGGGTAGTCCACGCGCAAGCCGCGTGCGGCTTCACCCACAAAACTCATCTGCACGTCGGCGCCCGTCAAGTCGTTGCCAACCAGCCATTGGCGACCAATCAAGGCGTGATCAACGTAGCCCAAGTGGTTCTGCAATTCGCTGTTGATGCGCGGCGCCAAGGGTGCACCGGCCTCGCCCAGGCGCCCGACGTAGAGCTTCAACATCAAGGGCAACATGGCTGAACCTTCCGCGTAGTGCAGCCACTGGTTGTATTGCTCGAACTCGGGTGTGCCCGCGGCCGGCTGGAGACGCCCGCCGCCGTAGTGGCGGATGAGGTAGTCGACGATCGCGCCTGACTCCATGATCGTGTGGCCTTGATCTTCAATCACCGGCGACTTGCCAAGCGGGTGCACGGTTTGCAACTCAGGCGGCGCCAGGCGCGTGGTCGCATTGCGGGTGTGCTGGCGAATCTCATAGGGCACGCCCAGTTCTTCCAGGAGCCACAGTACACGCTGTGAGCGCGATTCATTGAGGTGATGGACGACGATCATGGGTGCTTCCTAAAGTGTGGTGCTCATTATGTTCAGCACACCGGCATTGGCGCACTGGTATTAGCCAGCACAACCCACCGGCGATCATTCAGACTTCAGACGCAAATTGCTTGGTTGACGCCGTTCTACGGCCCATTTCAACAAGGCCGCGCAGCGGTACACGCCATGCGCCATCTTGCTGTAGGGCGCCGTGACAAAAAAGGCCATGACACTGCCCAGATGCAGGCACAGGAGCAAGGGCATTGCGTAACTGTTCCGCATCAAAGCCAGCGCCAAACCCGTGCTGGCGATGATGAAAAGCATGGCGACAAAACCTCGATCAATGCTTCGTTGTTGCACATCGACATGAGCGACATGGCGGCGCGAATGCAGGCGCCACAAACCGACGCAGCCCAGGCACATCAGCACACCACCCACCGTGCCCAAGAGCTTGGGCAGCATGAGCCACGCATAGGGCGCGGGCAAGCTCAGGGCGTAGTGGTAAATCGTGCCCATGGTCGTGGCCGCAAAACACAGCGCAAAGCCGTAAAAAACAGCGTGATGCCAGCGCCTGCGCCACAGTGTCCAGGCATCGTCATCGTTGTTGCAACCCTGGCCATGGCCGCCGTCGAGGTACTTCAAGGTCAGCGCATGCCCCACCGCCTCTTTCACGCTGCGCGCTGTGATCGCGTTCGGCCTGGCGCCGCGCCAAAAACGCAGCACGCCCATGCCCATCGCAATTGCGGAGAAGGCAAAAACAGGCGCAAACAAACTCACCATCACGCCGTGCGGAAATACATCGTAGAAATTACCTGACGGCGCGCCCCCCAAAAGGGTGCCCTGTAAAAGCGTTCCATTCAAAAGCGCGGCCCACATCAAGACCATGGTCAAGGCCGTGATGATGGCCAAGCTCAGTGTTAACCCATGAGATTGGTAAAACCCAGACATCACCTGCGGCCAGGCGTGGTCAGCATAGGTTTTGGCGCGCACGCGCGACATGGCTACCGGCACGTTCACCGCAAATTCATGCGGCGCCGCGTACTGGCAAGCATGTAAACAAGCGCCGCAGTTGTGGCACAGGTTGGCCAGGTAGTGGATGTCAGCGTGGTTGAAATCCAGCCGCCGCGTCATGGCCGGGAACACAGCGCAAAAACCTTCACAGTAGCGGCAGGCATTGCAGATTTGCAAGACGCGGTCGACCTCGGCTTCTTCAATCAAGGCTTGCAGCGGTGTCATGTTGTTTTTTCTGCCCTTGAACCCGCCGCGCGTGCGGCGCTGGCACCTGCAATGCGCCCAAAGACCGTGCCAATCGTCATGCCCACTCCCGCGGTGTAGCCCTGGCCCAGTACGTTGCCGGCCATCACTTCCCCAGCAGCAAAAAGGTTGCGGCTGGGCTGCTGCTTGAAGAGCACCGCAGCCTGCAAGTCCACACCCACACCCAGATAGGTGAAGGTGACGCCGGGCTTGAGCGTGTAGCCAAAGTAGGGAGGCGTATCGATGGGTCGCGCCCAATGTGTTTTGGGTGGATGCAGATGGGCGGTGACGCAGTTGTCAAGCACCGCGTGGTCAAACTGCCCCGGCTGGCACGCGGCGTTGAAGTCATCCACGGTCTTGATCAGCGTCTCAGCAGGCACGTCCAGCAGCGCGGCCAATTCAGGCAGGGTGTCAGCGCGGGCCCCGGCAAACACCGGCGGCATAAAGCGCCCGACGGCCTTCGCATCGATGATGGAATGCCCCACCTGCCCCGGCTGCTGCGCTACCAGCCGGCCCCAGATGGCGTAGCGCTTGGGCCAGAAATCTTCGCCTTCGTCATAGAAGCGCAGGCCATCGCGGTTGACCATGATGCCCAGTGAGACACAGTCCACACGCGTGACGATGCCGCCGTCAAATAAAGGCGCGCGCGCGTCGATGGCCACCATGTGCGCTTGGGTCGGGTCGCCGATGGCATCTGCGCCTTGGTTGTGCAAGTCTTTCAACAAAACACCTTGGTTGAATCGCGTGCCTCGAATGGCAAAGTTGTCGACGGGCCATTCACCCAGTGCGTTTTGCCCCCAGGCTTCACGCAGCCAACCGATGTTGGATTCGAACCCGCCGCTGGCCACCACGCAGGCGCGGGCTTCAATGCGCTCGCCAACCAGGCGTGCTGCAACGAACTGGCCACCTTGCAGCTCGAGCGCGGTCACGGCTGAGTCATATCGAATGTCAACACCCAAGGCCAAGGCGCTGCGGTAGTAGGCATTGACCAAAGCCTTGCCGCCACCCATGAAAAATGCGTTGGTGCGCGACAAATGCAAGGTGCCCGAAAGCGATGGCTGAAAGCGCACGCCATGCTGGTGCATCCAGCTGCGGCAAGTCG
>JAYVRO010000114.1:0-2261 GCA_043776165.1 Rubrivivax sp.
GAGGTCCAGGGTCACCCCTGCCGTCAGCGCCGAAGCATCCAGGGTGTCTAACCCGCCGTCGTCCACCAAGGTGGTTTGTTGGCCCGCTTCTCGGGCGCCCAGGGCGTAGACGGTCGGGCCCGTATTGGTGGCGACGGTGCCGTAAAGGTAGCGCAGCGCGAGCACGTCCAGGCCGCCCCATTCAGCGCGAAACAGGCCATCTGCAGACAGGTTTTCCGACATCACAGTGAAAGCGCTGCGGTCGTCTTGGCTGCGCATCTGCATGGCCCAGGCGTCACCAGCGTCCACATTGCGCGGGTGGCGCAGTCCCAAAGCGTGGCCGATTTCGTGCAGCAGCGCCATGTAGCCTTCTGTGCCAGGCGCCAGGCCCAGCATGGAGTCGCTGTCCATCCACACATCACCCGCCAAGTCGCCAGCGCCAGGTTGATTGGGCATCCAAGAAGCGCCCTTGGTAGCGGCCTGGCTGCTGACACCAAAACGCAACTGACCCACCGCACTGCCTGACTCGACCACTTCGGTAAAAGTCAGCCCACACAGGGCCGCCGTCTTGCCCAGGATGTCGCGCACGGCTTGTTGTTCACCAGCGCTCAACGCGCGAAAGCCCGGCGCACCGATGCCATCGGCAGGCGCCTTGGTGACAAAACTGAAGCTGAGCCCGACCGCCTTGCCCACCGCACCACTGGCGTTCCAACGCAAGTTGCCACCGGCCGCGATGGTTTGTTCTGCAACGTCTTGAGGCTTGATGAAATCGGCCAGCAGGTAGGTCGTCGTGTCATTCATCAGCTGGAAATACTCCATGTCCAGCAAGGTGTACTGGATCTTGGGGTAGCGGATGACGGTGATGGTGGCGTTGCGCCCATCGGGCGAGACTGCGACGTCGAGCTCATTGAGCAAGGCCGGTTTCCAAATGCCACTGCCATCGGCATTGGGCGGGATTTCACGCACGTCCAGGCCGTCGTAACCACCCCTGCCATCCAAGTAGTCTTTGCCGCCGTTGGGGTGGAAAAAGTTGGCGGCGGAATCTCCGGTGAATTTGTCGTCCTTGCCGCTGCCGTGCACCTTCCAAATGCCAATCAGGGTATCGCGCCCGCCAAAACCGTCCAAAGCCCAACCTTCGGTGAGATTGACTTCAATGCCCAAGGGTGAAGTCCAGTACGCGACGTCCATCTTTCGGTTCAGGTTGTTGGGGTCAACGATGCGCTCAAACACATCGTTGCCCTTGCCCCCGACTGCTGTGCCCTGAAACAAGCGAATGACGTCGTTGCCGTCCTCGCCATAGACGGTGTTGAAGGCATCCTTTTCAGTGTCTGCCTGGGTGTAGACGTCGTCGGCAGCGGTCAGGCGGATCTCAGCCATGTTTTTGGTTTCCAACCACGTCGATTGTTAACAAAATCAGGTACGCAGCAGTGGTATGGTTTTTTGGCTGAAGTTCACCAGGTCAGGAAACACTTCCTGGTACAGGGAGGGCGGCAACCCCATCCAGTTCATCAGCGTCGCACCCACTTGGTCGGTGGCAATGGTAGGCACGTGACGCCCGTTGTTGCCCAAGTCGCCGTCATCAGCACCGCCCAGCACGGGGCTGGGGAATGTTCCGAGAACGTTGCCACCGGCCACGGGTCCGCCCAGCGCCATCCAGTGATTGCCCCAGGCGTGTTCACTGCCGCCCCCCGAACCCGGGCGCAGCGTGCGGCCAAAGTCGCTCATCGCGAGCGTGACGACGTTCATGTCCAAACCGTTGGCCTTGTTGGTGTCGTCAAAAGCCTTCAGTGCGTTGGCCAGCACACCAAACTGGGTGTCTTGTGTCGTGGCGCCACTGCCAAGCTGGTTGGCATGGGTATCAAAACCGCCCCAGTGCAGCAAGAACACCTGCCTTTTGAGTCCTTGCGATTTGAAGACTGGCAACACCGACGAGATGCTGCGCAGACGCAATCCCAACTCGTCAGTGCCAAAGTCGGCGGCTGGCGTTGCGGCTGAGAGCAAGGCTTTGGTCAGCGCCGTGGAGTCAGCCACGGCAGTACCAAACGTGCGGGCGTACTCGGCCTCGTAGGTGTTGGCGAACTGCCATTGCGCAACCCGATTGAGGGCCTGCGCGGCGTCGGTTCTGGGGCTGGCCAAATCGGCCGGGCCCCAATAGCGCGCGCCATCTTTGGGCATGTAACTCACAGCGCTGTGTCGGCCCAAAACGAGCGTCAGCTTGCGATCCATGGTCACCGCAGACAGCGGGTTGCGCAGTGTTGTCGGCAGCAGCTCCAAAGCACGAC
>JAYVRO010000115.1:0-7332 GCA_043776165.1 Rubrivivax sp.
GGCTTCCATCTCGTGCGGGTATTGCGGGTACTCCTCCAAATAGCCGACCGAGTCCAGGCGCAGCTGGTCACGCATCTTCACGCGGCACAGGTTCAGCACCGCGTCTTGCATCGACACGGCCACCTTCTGGCCCTTGCCCGTCTTTTGCTTGCCGATGTAGGCCGTCAAGATGCCGATGGCCAGGTGCATGCCGGTGTTGCTGTCACCCAGGGCCGCTGACGAGATCGTCGGGCCGGCGTTTTCGCCCTTCCAGTAGCCAGTGGTGGACGCCGCGCCGCCAGCGCACTGCGCCACATTTTCGTAAACCTTCAGGTCTTCGTAGTGGTGGCCGTCGCTGAAGCCTTTGACCGACGCCAGGATCATGCCCGGGTTGAGCGACTGGATGTGCTCCCACGTGAAGCCCATGCGATCGAGCGCCCCAGGACCGAAGTTCTCGACCAAGACGTCAGCCTCTTTGATCATCTTCTCGAGGATCGCCTTGCCTTCTGGTTTCTTGGTGTCCAGGGTCAACGAACGCTTATTGCTGTTGAGCATGGTGAAGTACAGCGCATCGGCATTGGGCATGTCGCGCAGCTGCGAACGCGTCACGTCGCCCGAGCCGGGCCTCTCAACTTTGATCACATCAGCACCGAACCAAGCCAACATTTGCGTGCAGGCCGGGCCCGCTTGCACGTGCGTGAAGTCGATGATCTTGATGCCTGCGAGGGGTTGGGTCATGTGTTTACTCCTGGGTAAAAAAGGAAACTGATAGTCAACTGAAAAGTTAACTTACTTTTTCTTCGCGGTGCTCGGGTTCAGGCTCGTGATGCGCCCGCTCTCGGTGCCCGCAGTTTCGTCGATGACGGCGTTGACGAGGGTGGGCTTGCCAGACGTCAAGGCGTCGTTGATGCCCTTGGCCAACTCGGCCGGCGTCGTGGCGTGCACGCCGACGCCGCCAAAGGCTTCCATCATTTTGTCGTAGCGCGCGTTCTTCACGAACACGGTGGGTGCCACATCAGCACCACCACTGCCATTCACATCGGTGCCGCGGTAAACACCGTTGTTGTTGAAGACCACCACGCAGATGGGCAAGTTGTAGCGGCAGATGGTTTCGACTTCCATGCCGCTGAAGCCAAACGCGCTGTCGCCTTCGATGGCGATGACAGGCTTGCCGGTGACAACGGCGGCTGCCACCGCATAACCCATGCCAATGCCCATGATTCCCCAGGTGCCCACGTCCAAGCGCTTGCGCGGCAGATGCATGTCAACAATGCTGCGTGTGAAGTCCAGCGTGTTCGCGCCTTCGTTCACCAACATCACCTCGGGGTTGTTTTTGATGATCTCGCGCACCGCGTTCAAGGCGCTGTGGAAGTTCATTGGCGACGGATTCAGCGCCAGCGTTTGCGCCATCTTGCTGAGATTCTTGTCCTTGCGCTCATTGATGGCGTCAGTCCAGTCAGCGGGTGGCGCAGCCCAGCCCGCGCCCATGCCCGCCACAAGGGCTTGTGCGCAAGAACCAATGTCGCCCACCAGCGGTGCGGTGATGGCCACGTTGCTGTCGGCCTCAGTGGGCGAGATGTCGATCTGGATGAACTGCTTGCCGCTGGGTGCGCCCCAAGTCTTGCCCTTGCCGTGCGAGAGCAGCCAGTTCAGACGTGCACCCACCAACATCACCACGTCGGCTTCAGCCAGCACATAAGAGCGCGCAGCCGATGCCGATTGCGCGTGTGTATCGGGCAACAAGCCTTTGGCCATCGACATCGGCAAATACGGGATGCCAGATTTTTCGACCAAGGCCTTCACGTCGGCATCAGCCTGCGCGTAAGCAGCGCCTTTGCCCAAGATGATGAGTGGGCGCTTGGCACCTTTGAGCACGTCCAGCGCCCGCTGCACAGCGTCAGGCGCAGGCAGTTGGCGCGGCGCAGCGTCGACCACTTTGATGAGTGATGCTTTGCCAGCGGCGGCGTCCATGGTCTGCGCAAAAAGCTTGGCCGGCAGGTCGAGGTAAACACCACCCGGCCGCCCCGACACAGCAGAGCGAATGGCGCGTGCAATGCCCACACCAATGTCGGCAGCGTGCAGCACACGAAAGGCGGCCTTGCACAAAGGCTTGGCGATGGCCAGTTGGTCCATCTCTTCGTAGTCGCCTTGTTGCAAGTCAACGATCTCGCGCTCACTGGAGCCACTGATGAGGATCATCGGAAAGCAGTTGGTCGTGGCGTTGGCCAGGGCGGTCAAACCGTTCAGAAACCCTGGCGCCGAGACCGTCAAACAAATGCCCGGCTTTTGCGTCAAGAAGCCCGCTGCCGCTGCGGCATTGCCCGCGTGCTGCTCGTGACGAAAGCTGATGACGCGCATGCCTTCGGTTTGCGCCATGCGGGTCAGATCGGTGATGGGAATGCCGGGCAGGCCGAAGATCGTGTCGATGCCGTTGAGCTTGAGCGCGTCGATGACGAGATGAAAGCCGTCGGTGGTGGCTGAAGGGGCCGTAGTGGCGGTTGTGGCGGTTGCGGCGGTGGTTTCAGTGGTCATGATCTGTGGCCTTCTGTGTGGGGCTTACGTAGAGACGCATTGAGGGCAGGCACTTATCATAGGCAGCAGCCCTGGTTTTGCCCTTGACCCCGGTCAATTTTCACTACTTGTAAACCACGCAGCGGGGCTGCATGGCGAGCAGGCTGCGGCACCCATCAACGCCCATGACATCGGTTGACAACCACCCAGAGCGCAACATCGTTCGTGCCCAACTGCTTCAGACGCAGGTCTTGAACGGCCTTGGCGGCGAAGTGCGCCGCGAGCTTGAAGGTCTCTTGGACATCGTCGATTGCAAAAAAGGCGACCACCTGCTGCCCCAGGGTGTGCACGACATGGAGCAGTACTTCATCTTGGAAGGTGTGCTCAAACGCGTCGTGACCAACGCCGACGCCAAAGAGATGATCTTGCGTTTTGCTGACGAACGCGACATGGAAACCAGCTACGCGGCCTGGCGTCTGAACACGCCCACGCCCTACAGCATCGTGTGTGTGACCAAAGCGCGTGTGGCGAAACTGGCACTGCCAACGTGGGTCGACTTCATGGCAAAGCACCCGGCCTTGAAGGCCACTTTCGAATTTGAGGTGATGCGCCTGATGAGCGAGATCATGGGCCACACCATCACCTTGCATTTGCTCGACGCCCCAGGGCGGGTGCACCGCTTCACCCGCAAGCACCCAGCGATAGCCGCGCGCATCCCCCAAAAAGAACTTGCCGCTTACCTTAACCTTTCAGCTGAGACGCTGAGCCGGTTAAAGAAGAGCGGCAAGATTTGAGACGAAGCCGCTCGCTCTGAGCGGCCCGCGCCAGGAATGCTCAGTCGATCGGCTGCGCGGGCAAGTCCGACTTTTTGGGCGGGCGAATTTTGGCCAAAACCCTGCTGATCAAGGGCCAGCACAAGAGCAACAAGGCCAGTGTTGTGATGGTGCCAACCAGTGAGTTGGACCACATGATCATCAAGTCGCCCTGAGACACCAGCATGGCTTGGCGGAACGAGTCTTCGGCCTTGTCGCCCAGCACCAAGGCCAGCACCAAGGGGGCAAGCGGGTAGTCCAACTTCTTGAACACGTAGCCAACGAGGCCAAAGCCCAGCATGAACCACACGTCGAGCATGGCGCTGTGCACGGTGTAGGCGCCAATGGCGCAGATGACCACGATGATTGGCGCGATGATCGCAAAGGGAATGCGCAAAATCGACGCAAACAGCGGCACCGTTGACAACACCACGATCAGGCCCACGATGTTGCCCAGGTACATGCTGGCAATGAGGCCCCAGACAAAGTCCTTTTGCTCGGTGAACAAGAGCGGGCCGGGTTGCAAGCCCCAGATTAACAATCCACCTAACAGAACCGCTGCCGTGGGTGAGCCTGGGATGCCAAGCGCCAACATGGGCAGCAATGCAGCCGTGCCAGCAGCGTGCGCTGCCGTCTCGGGCGCGATCACGCCTTCGATCTCGCCCTTGCCGAAGTTGTGCCCGTTTTTGGACATCTTCTTGGCCAAGCCATAGCTCATGAACGAAGCCGGTGTAGCGCCGCCCGGGGTGATGCCCATCCAGATGCCCACCAACGAGCTGCGGATCGATGTTGCCCAGTAACGCGGCAACTCTTTCCAAGTCTCCCAGACCACCTTGGCGTCGAGCTTGGCACTCTTGCCCGAAAATTTCAAACCCTCCTCCATCGACAACAAGATCTCGCCAATGCCGAAAAGACCGATAACAGCAATGAGGAAGTCAAAACCGCGCATCAAGTCTGGCAGACCGAAGGTCATGCGCAACTGACCCGTGACGGTGTCCATGCCGACAGCCGCCAACGCAAAACCCAGCGCCATGGCCACCATGATCTTGAAGGGCGAGCCTTTGCCCATGCCCACAAAACTACAGAACGTGAGCAGGTAAACAGCAAAGTACTCCGGCGCACCAAATTTAAGCGCGAACTTGGCCACCAGTGGCGCCAAGAAAGTGATCATCACGACGGCCACCAACGCGCCGATGAATGAAGAGGTAAAGGCCGCCGTCAAGGCCTTGCCCGCGTGGCCCTTTTGCGCCATGGGGTAGCCATCAAAGGTCGTGGCCACAGACCACGGCTCACCTGGAATGTTAAAGAGAATGGACGTGATCGCGCCGCCAAAAAGCGCGCCCCAGTAGATGCACGACAACATGATGATGGCCGAGGTAGGGGCCATCGTGAAGGTGAGCGGCAGCAAAATCGCCACTCCATTGGCGCCGCCCAATCCAGGCAGTACACCAATGAGTACGCCGAGGATCACACCGACGAACATCAAGACCAAATTCATGGGCGTGAGTGCAACGGCAAAGCCTTGCATCAGTGAGCCAATTTCATCCATGGGGCCGTACTCCGGGTGGGTTATTCAAGGCCGCCGCCGACGTCGAACGTTGCGGACCTTGCTCAGTGTTATGGCGCGCTAGCGCAGACGGCCAGGTCAGTAGCCCAAGAAACGCAATGGGTCGAGTGATCCTTTGAACAAAGGCACCTTGAACCAGACTTCAAACATGACAAAAAAGACGGCGTTGATGACCACGCCAATGATCACGCTCTTCATCACCGAGTACTTGCCCAGCACGATCATGAACAGCGTCACGTAGATTGCCGACGCCACGTACAGCCCCAGGAAATTGACACCCAACACGTAGACAAGGGCCGGCACAAAAACCTGCGTGACACGCTTGAGTTGGACGGTGTCGACGAAGGCATCGGTGTCTCGCTGCTTGCTGATCAATGCCTGATAGATGATGCCCAGGCTTGACACGCTGATGATGATGCCGATGTAGAACGGAAAGTAGCCTGAACCTGGGCCGTCACTGGTCCATTTGGCCCCCAGCAGGTAAGCCTGCCACACGACCACCAGACCCAACGCCAACAGGATGGCCGCAACCACAGCATCGACCGTGCCATTGGTGGCCACCACCTCACCGGTTTCTTCGACGGTTTCGTTTTGATCCATGCTTGTCTCCGTTTTTGGGTGTGCTTTGCCACCAGCCCATTCAGCTGTTCAGCCCCAATCAATGTCGAGTACTGCGCGCCGAAAAGCGCGACGATTCACTTGGCCAAGAAGCCGGCTTCTGCCATCAGTTTGCGATGCATGGATTCCGCGCCTTCCAACCACTTCACGTACTCAGCGCCGCTCATCGTCGTGGTGTTGAAAGCGCCCTTCTCGATGTAGTCCTTCCAGTCGGGCGTATCGCGGACCTTCTTCAAGAGCTCGACATAAAACGCGACCTGTTCAGGCGTCACGCCCGGGGGCATGAAGACGCCGCGCAGCATCAGGTAGTCGGCGGGGACACCCGCTTCTTTGCAAGTGGGGATGTCGTTCCACGACAGTTTGTCCGTCACCTTGGCTTTGTACGGCATGCGTTGATCGTCAAACACACACAGTGCACGCAAGGAGCCCGCACGCCACTGCGCCACGGCCTCGATGGGGTTGTTAACAGTTGAGTCGATGTGTTTGCCGACCAGCTGCACGGCCACTTCACCACCACCCTTGTAGGGCACGTAAATGAACTTGGTGCCGGTGGCCTTTTCCATGCCCACAGTGAGGATCTGATCTTCTTGCTTGGACCCCGTGCCGCCCATCTTGAACTTCAAGGGGCCGGCAGCCTTCACAGCCGCCAAATATTCGGCTGCGGTTTTGTAGGGCGTTTCGGCGTTCACCCACAACACAAACTGGTCAAGCGCCATCATGGAAACTGGCGTCATGTCGCGCCAGTTGAACGGCACGCCCGTGGCCATGGGTGTGGTGAAGAGGTTGGACAAGGTCACCACCAGCTTGTGGGGGTCGCCCTTCGCACCCTTGATGTCCAAGAAGCCTTCCGCACCAGCGCCACCTGACTTGTTGACGACGATCATCGTCTCCTTCATGAGCTTGTGCTTGACGACGATGCCTTGAATGAGGCGAGCCATCTGGTCGGCACCGCCACCCGTGCCTGCCGGCACCACAAATTCCACCGGCTTAGTCGGCTCCCAAGCCTGCGCCGGGCCCACTGCTGCCAACGTTGCGGCAGCCGCAGCAATGGCCGCCAGACGGGTCAAGTTCGAAGGGGCGGCAACGCTGTCTTGCTTGGTCATCTTTGACTCCAAATCGATTGGTTGGGTGCTGTCCGGTCGGTTTTTTGCCGGGCTTCACGAAGGGTGGATGAATGGTCGATGCATTGTTGAATATTTCCCTTGACCAACGTCAAGTTCTGACCCAAGCAAACACTAGTGGTTTACCTGAGATGCCGCCGATTTTTGGCCACCACAAGCGGCTCAAGCCGCCCTTAGGCGAGCGTGAACAGGTCGACTACGTGTTGGCCCCGGTATCACTCTAGCAATTTCATAGGACAATACCGCCCTTGCGCTTGGCTTCAATCGCGCCCGATCGCGCCCATTCACGAACACTGCCATGACCATCAAACGATCCACTGCTGCACTCGATCCCCTGGCTCCGAAACTGCGTCAAACGCAGGCCGAGTACAGCGCCGCCAGGCCCAACGCCGAGCCCGGCGTCAAGCCCATGATGTCGAGCTCCAAGATGTACGTTTGCATTCGCTGCCACGCGAACTTCAAAACTGGCGACGGCAAGCCAGACCCGCGCTTGCGCGGGCTGGGCAAGTGCAACAACTGCCTGGGCGTGACCTCGCCTGCCGCATAAGCCTGGCTTTTGGCATCCCACCGACATCAAGCTGACGTCAACTCGTTTCAAACTCCAACAGAAAGACCCCCATGCCGATGACCAATCGCCGTGTTTTCATGATTCAAGCCGCGACGTGTGCGGCACTGCCTGTCGTGGCCCAAGCCGCCACCCCGGCACCTGCCTTGGTGGACGAGA
>JAYVRO010000116.1:0-2255 GCA_043776165.1 Rubrivivax sp.
TTTGCGCAAGCTGCTGACGCTTAGCTGTCTGCTGCTGGCTTTGCCGGTGCTGGGTGTTCTGGGTTCTTGGTTTGCGCTGGATGCCGGCGCCATAGCCACCCTGCACCATCAAGCCAGCACCGTGCTGCCCGAATACGCTTTGCAGTCGCTCATGTTGGCACTGGCTGTGAGTGTTGGCGTTGTGGTGCTGGGCACCGCCACGGCCGCCGCCGTCACACTGTTTCAATTCCCAGGGCGACAGGTTTTTGAGTGGGCTTTGCTGCTGCCCTTGGCCATGCCTGCTTATGTGCTGGCCTATGCCTGGACTGACGCGTTGCAGTTCAGCGGCCCGCTGCAAGTGGGCCTGCGTGGCGCGCTGGATTTGCACGGGGCGCTGTGGCCTGATGTTCGCAGCCTGTGGGGTGCGGCCGCGCTTTTTGTCCTGTGCCTCTACCCATACGTCTATGTGCTCACGCGAGCCGCGCTGGGTGAACGCGCTGTGCAGATGATGGAGGCCGCGCGCATGTTGGGCGCTGGCCTGCGCCGGCGTGTCTTGCAAGTGGCCTTGCCATTGGCCCGCCCGGCCATTGCGGCAGGCTTGGCCCTGGCCCTGATGGAAACGCTGGCCGACTACGGCGTGGGCGCGTACTTTGGGTTGACCACGCTCAGCACCGGCATCTTCAAAGCCTGGCTGGTGATGAATGATCGCGTGGCGGCGGCGCAACTCGCGTCGGTGCTGCTCGTCTTTGTCGGCATCTTGCTCATTGCCGAGCGCAGGGCACAGCGCCGCCTGCGCTTTTCTACCGCTCGGGGCGGGGACGCGGGCACCGCGACCGCCGCCAACACCGAAGCCCGCCCCACCCAATTGCACGGCCCACACCGGTGGCTTGCCTGGGCTGTGTGCGGCTTGCCGGTGCTGTTGGGCTTTGTGCTGCCCGTGGCTTGGCTGGCGCGCATGTTGTGGGTAGAGGCCGTGCATGCTGACTTTGGCCTGCCCATGGCGCGTTTTGCGCTTTGGGCCTGGGCCAGTTTCAAGCTCGCTGCCATAGCGGCTTTTTTGGCCACGCTGCTGGCCTTAGGGCTGGGTTACGGCCTTCGGCAAAAGCAAGGGCATGCGCTGCGAGCGGCTGCGCGCTTGTTGTCGCTGGGCTATGCCGTGCCCGGTGGGGTGGTGGCCGTCGGCGTGCTGTTGCCTGTGGGCTGGCTGCAAAACCTCTATCCCAACTGGCCCGTCGCATCGCTCTTCACCGGCACACTTCTGGGATTGATGGTGGCCTATCTTTCGCGCTTTTCTTCGGTGGCGTTGCAGTCGGTTGAAGCGGGCTATGCACGCCTGCCGTTGTCGATCGACGAATCAGCCCGCATGTTGGGCGGTTCGCCGCGCCGCGTCTTCACGCAACTGCATTTGCCCCTGTTGCGCCGCAGCGCCTGGGCCGCCGGGCTGCTCGTGTTTGTTGACGTCATGAAGGAGCTGCCGGCCACCTTGGTGTTGCGTCCTTTTGGCAGCGACACCCTGGCCGTGGTGGCCTACAACTTTGCACGTGATGAACGCCTGGGCGAAGCGGCTTTGCCCTCACTGGCCATCGTGCTGGTGGGCCTGATACCGGTGCTGATGTTGTCGCGGGCGATGCGCAACGACATGCGTCAGGCCTGACTCACTGCCAGCACAATCGCGCGCACCCACCATTTGCGTTTGCCCCGACAAGGAGCCACATCCATGGAACACATGATCCAATTGCACATTGAGAAATTGCCCGAAGGCATGTACCTGGCGACGAGTGACGATGTGCAGGGCCTCATCGCCCAAGGGCGGACCATTCAGGAAACGCTGGAGATTGCACGCGATGTGGCCAAGAAGTTGATCGAGGCGCAGAGCAGTGCGTACCGCAAGCCCTTGGTGCCGGCGTGTGAGGCGTTTGACTACACGTTGGTCGTCGCCCTCTGATGGGCGCATTGGCCGGGTTTCGTTACCGTGATGTCTCGAGGCGGTTGAAGCAACTCGGGTTGGAATTCCATCGCCAGGCCGCAGGCTCGCACGAGATTTGGTTGAATCCTGCGCTGAGCCGTTACACCACGATTCCTAACCATCCAGGTGATACCTGAAGGCACGCTACGTGCGATCCTTAAACAAGCGGGCATTGAGGCCGACCAGTTTCTGGGAACGAAGTGAGCAAACAACATGACCACCAAAGTCCTCTTCGGCTTCCATGCCATCACCGTGCGCTTGAAGACCGCGCCGCAGTCCATCACCGAAGTCCATGTCGACGCCACGCGGC
>JAYVRO010000117.1:0-7322 GCA_043776165.1 Rubrivivax sp.
GTGCTGAACCTGTGCCGCGTGAAGATGCGTGACCAGCTGCGCCTGGACTCGGTCGGCTATTTGGAGGAGTACCCGCAATACCCGCACGAGATGGAAGCCTTCAAAGACGGCGTTGTGCCCCGTGGCGCCAACGCCGGCGGCGGCGGCCAGCCGGGCTGGATCTTGAAGTGCAAGGGCTGGGAAACCGACCCCAACGCCTACATCTACTTCACCGTCCAAGGCCATGCCTGGGGCCCGATTTGCGACGCACTGGGCAAGCCGGAATGGAAAGACGACCCGGCCTACAACACGCCGCGCGGCCGCCAGCCGCACATCATGGACATCTTCGCCACCATCGAAGACTTCATCAAGGACAAGACCAAGTTCGAGGCAGTGGACATCTTTCGCAAGTTCGACATCCCCTGCGCGCCTGTGCTGTCGATGAAAGAATTGCTGAACGACAAGTCGCTGCGCGCCAGCGGCTCGATCGTTGAAGTGCCGCACAAGGAGCGTGGAAGCTACTGGACCGTGGGCAGCCCGATCAAGTTTTCGGACACCAAGCCCGAAGTCACTGCGTCACCGCTGCTGGGTGAGCACACCGACGAAGTGTTGGCCGAGTTGGGCTACAGCGCGCAGCAAATTGCGGCCATGCACGAAGCCAAGGCGGTCTGAGTCTTGACATGTTGGGCAGCGCTGACACTTGTGCGGCGCTGTCACCATCAACTGCAGCATGAACTGCACCATGAAGTACACCAGGGCGCTCAACAGAGCGCCCTGGTTGTATGCACTGAATTTTCCGCTAACCCATGACATGAGGTGATTCGGCGATGACAACACTGAACTTGGAAGAACTCGTCACCGGCCTGGGCGACGCCGTGGTGGTGTGCGACGCCAGCGGTGCCATCGTGCTGTGGAACCCAGCGGCCACGCGCATCTTTGGTTTTAGCCAATCTGAAGCTTTAGGCCAATCACTCGACCTCATCATCCCCGAGCGTTTGAAAGCACGCCACTGGGAGGGCTATCACAAGACCATGGCCACAGGCATTACGCGGTATGGCGCTGACTTGCTGCGCGTACCTGCTGTCAACAAAGCAGGCACACCGATGTCGATTGCCTTCACGGTCAGCATGCTGCACAACCCCGACGGCAGCGTGGCGGCCATCGCCTCGGTGATTCGCGATGAGACGCAGCGTTTTAATGACGACCGCGCGCTCAAGAAGCAGTTGCTCGAGTTGCAGGCACAGGTTGCCGCCTTGTCTGCCTCGACATGAACCGAAGTTAACAAACCACATGAGCCAAGCCCTGAGCGGAGTCCGCGTCCTCGACTTCACCCATGTGCAGTCGGGCCCCACCTGCACACAACTGCTGGCCTGGCTGGGGGCCGATGTCATCAAGGTTGAGCGGCCTGGTGAGGGCGACGCCACACGGGGCCAATTGCGTGATATCCCGGGTGTGGACAGCTTGTACTTCACCATGCTCAACCACAACAAGCGCTCCATCACGATTCACACGAAGAGCAAGCGTGGGTTGGAGGTGTTGGACCGTTTGATCGCCAGTTGCGATGTGATGGTCGAGAACTTTGCCCCCGGCGCGCTGGACCGCATGGGCATCACCTGGGAACACATCAACGCCATCAACCCACGCATGATCGTGGCCAGCGTGAAGGGGTTTGGCGCCGGGCCGTATGAGCAATGCAAGGTCTACGAAAACGTTGCGCAATGCGCTGGCGGGGCGGCTTCCACCACAGGCTTCGATGACGGCCCGCCGACGGTGAGCGGCGCACAAATTGGCGACAGCGGCACCGGCCTGCACCTGGCCTTGGGCATTGTGGCCGCGCTGTACCAGCGCACCAACACGGGCCGTGGCCAAAAGGTGCTGGCGCCCATGCAAGACGCGGTGCTCAACTTGTGCCGCGTCAAGCTGCGCGACCAGCAGCGCCTGGAACGCACCCACACCCTGCATGAATTTCCGCAGTATCCCGATGGGCAATTTGGTGATGCTGTGCCCCGTGCTGGCAATGCATCGGGGGGTGGCCAGCCAGGCTCCATCTTGCGTTGCAAGGGCTGGGAGACCGACCCCAATGCCTACATCTACTTCATCACCCAAGCGGCAGTGTGGCCGGCCATTTGCAAGGTCATTGGCGAGCCCGATTGGGTGGACGACGAGGCCTACGCCACACCGGGTGCACGCTTGCTGCACTTGAAGCCGATCTTCGCGCGCATTGAGCGCTGGACCATGAGCAAAGACAAGTTCGAGGCCATGGACATCTTGAATCAGTTTGACATTCCCTGTGGGCCGATCTTGTCGATGAAAGAAATCGCCAACGAGCCCTCGTTGCGAGAGACAGGCACCGTGGTGGAAGTGGACCACCCCACGCGCGGCAAGTATTTGACAGTAGGCAACCCCATCAAGATGTCCGACAGCCCGACCGAGGTGACACGCTCGCCGCTGTTGGGTGAACACACCGATGAGGTGTTGGCGCAGCTGGGTTATGGCACAGCAGAGATTGCCTCCTTGCGCGCAGACGGTGTTGTGTGACCCCACCCCCTGAGAGGGGGAGTGAAGTGAATTAACCATTGAGATGACGTTCGATGAATAACAAGACCATTCCCATCGTCAGCGAGGCCAGCCTGCGTCAACGCAAGCGTGAAGGCGCGAAGGGACGTGGCGTGGACCCGGTTGCGCTGCGCGAAGTGCAGGCGCTGTTGGGCGAGGCCTCGCGCGCACCAGACCAACTCATCGAACACCTGCACCGCATTCAAGACGCGCATGGGCACCTCAGTGCAGCCCACCTCGCGGCCTTGGCGCGCGAGATGAGCCTGGCGCAGACGGAGGTGTTTGAAGTCGCCAGCTTCTATCACCACTTCGACATCGTCAAAGAAGGTGGCACTGCGCCCGCCGCGCTCACCGTGCGGGTGTGTGATGGCTTGAGCTGCGAGATGGCCGGTGCGAAGGACTTGCTCACGCGATTGCCCGCCATGCTCGGCAACACCGTGCGCGTGATCGCGGCGCCCTGCATTGGCCGATGCGAACAAGCGCCGGCCGTGGCCGTGGGCCAGCACCCCGTGCCCAACGCCACATGTGATGCGGTGGTGGCCAAGGTCAGGGCGGGCGCAACTAAACACACCCCCGAGCCCTACATCGACTTGGCGCAGTACCAAGCCCAAGGCGGTTACGCGCTGCTCAGAGAGTGCCTCAGCGGCCAGCGCGATGTTGAATCCGTCATCAAGACACTGGAAGACTCGGGCCTGCGGGGCCTGGGCGGCGCGGGTTTTCCGGCTGGGCGCAAGTGGCGCATCGTGCGCGCTGAAGCTGCGCCGCGTTTGATGGCCGTGAACATTGACGAAGGCGAGCCCGGCACCTTCAAAGACCGCGTCTACCTGGAGCGCGACCCGCACCGCTTTTTGGAAGGCATGCTCATAGCAGCCTGGGCCGTGGGCATCGCAGGTATCTACATCTACTTGCGCGATGAATACCATGGCTGCCGCGCGCTCTTGTTGGCCGAGTTGGACAAATTGCGAGCCGACCCGCCCATGGCCAACATGCCAACCATTGAGTTGAGACGAGGCGCCGGCGCCTATATCTGCGGCGAAGAGTCGGCCATGATCGAATCCATCGAGGGAAAACGAGGCATGCCGCGCTTGCGCCCGCCCTACGTTGCACAGGTGGGATTGTTTGGCAGGCCCACCCTGGAACACAACTTCGAAACGCTTCACGCTGTGCGTGAGATCGTCGAAAAAGGTGGCGCCTGGTTTGCCTCGCACGGCAGACATGAGCGCAAAGGTCTGCGTTCTTTTTCGGTCTCTGGCCGTGTAAAAAGTCCGGGCGTGAAGGTGGCGCCGGCGGGTATCACATTGCAAGAACTGGTGGACGAATACTGCGGCGGCATGTTGGCGGGCCACACGCTCTATGCCTATTTGCCCGGCGGCGCGTCGGGTGGCATCCTGCCTGCCAGTCTGGCTAACGTTCCACTTGACTTTGATACCTTGCAGCCCTATGGCTGCTTCATTGGCTCGGCCGCTGTCATTGTTTTGAGTGATCACGACACCGCCAAAGCCGCCGCGCGCAACATGATGCGGTTCTTCCAGCACGAGTCCTGCGGTCAATGCACGCCGTGCCGTAACGGCACCGCCAAAGCTTCGGCCCTGATCGCAGGGGAGGAGTGGGATTTGCCGCTGCTGGAAGATCTCTCGCAGGTCATGCGCGACGCCTCCATTTGTGGGCTGGGGCAAGCCGCCCCCAATCCGGTGGACTGTGTTGTGAAGTATTTCCCGCACGAACTTGCAGCCTGAGATCAAGACCAAAACCAAGACCAAAACCAAGACCATGAACGCGATCACCAAACAAGAATCGGCCCTGCTGCAAGCGCCGGTGGTCAAGCTGCAATTGAACGGTCGCGACATTCAGGCGCGCCAAGGCGAATTGCTCATCGACGTGGCCAAGCGCGAAGGTGTGGACATCCCTCATCTTTGCTACCATCCGGGGCTGCAGGAGGTCGGCAATTGCCGCGCCTGTGTGGTCGAGATCGCGGGTGAACGCGTCCTGGCACCATCGTGCTGCCGAAGCGCCAGCGACGGCTTGAAGGTCACGACCGACAGCGCGCGCGCACTCAAGTCACAAAAGATGGTGCTCGAACTACTGCTGGCCGACATGCCCGAGACGGCTTACACACGCTACAACGAAGTAGACCAGTGGGCCGCCAAGCTGGGCGTGCGCACACCGCGGTTTGCCTCGCGCGCGCAGCCTGTGGCCGACCTCTCGCACCCTGCCATGGCCGTCAACCTGGACGCGTGCATCCAGTGCACTCGCTGTTTGCGCGCCTGTCGGGACGAGCAGGTGAACGATGTGATCGGCATGGCTGGGCGTGGTGAACACGCCAAGATCGTTTTCGACATGGACGACGCCATGGGCGCTTCCACCTGCGTGGCTTGTGGTGAATGTGTGCAAGCTTGCCCCACCGGAGCACTGATGCCCGCGCGCGGCGCCGCCTTGCCCGTGCCCGACAAACAAGTCGCCAGCGTCTGCCCCTATTGCGGCGTGGGCTGTCAACTAACGTACAACGTTAAAGACGACAAGATCCTCTTCGTTGAAGGCCGCGACGGCCCTGCCAACCAGGGCCGCTTGTGCGTCAAAGGTCGTTATGGTTTTGACTACGCCCACCACGCCCAGCGTCTGACCAAACCGCTTATACGCCGCAAGGACGCGCCGCCAAAGCGGGGTGACTTTGTGATGGATCCCACTGCGGTGATGGACATCTTCCGCGAAGCCACCTGGGAAGAAGCGCTGGCCTTTGCAGGCGGCACGCTGAAGAACATTCGCGACACCCACGGGCCGCAGTCACTTGCCGGGTTTGGCTCGGCAAAAGGCTCGAACGAAGAAGCCTATCTTTTCCAGAAACTCGTGCGCACAGGTTTTGGCTCCAACAATGTGGACCACTGCACGAGGCTGTGCCACGCGTCATCGGTGGTGGCCTTGTTAGAGGGCATTGGCTCGGGCGCCGTGAGCAACCCGGTGATGGACGTGGCGAAGGCTGACGTGGTGATCGTCATCGGCGCCAACCCCACGGTGAACCACCCGGTAGGCGCGACCTGGATCAAGAACGCCGTCAAAGGGGGCACCAAGCTCATCGTGATGGACCCGCGACGCTCTGACCTGGCGCGCATGGCGCACCGTTTTTTGCAATTCAAGCCCGACACCGATGTGGCCATGCTCAATGCCATGATGAACGTCATCGTCTCCGAAGGTTTGGTGGACGACAACTTCATTGCGAGTCGCACCATCGGCTACGAAGAACTCAAGGCCAACGTTGCAAGTTACACACCTGAGTTGATGGCGCCGATTTGCGGCATCGACGCTGAAACGCTGCGCTACGTCGCGCGGCTCTATGCCAACAGCAAGGGCTCGATGATCTTGTGGGGCATGGGCGTGAGCCAGCACGTGCATGGCACCGACAACGCACGCTGCCTGATCGCACTCTCGCTCATGACAGGGCAGATTGGTCGACCCGGCACGGGCCTGCACCCTTTGCGTGGCCAGAACAACGTTCAGGGCGCGTCAGACGCTGGTCTCATTCCCATGATGCTGCCCGACTACCAACATGTCTCCAACGCAGCCACGCGCGCCCGCTTCGAAAAGGCCTGGAGCGTTCCAGCAGGCTCACTCGATGAGAAGGTGGGCCTGACCGTGGTGGAAGTGATGCACGCCATCAAGCACGGCACCATCAAAGGCATGTATGTGCAGGGTGAAAACCCAGCCATGTCGGACCCCGATGCCAATCATGCCCGTGAGGCTTTGGCCGCACTTGAACACTTGGTGGTGCAAGACATTTTCTTGACCGAAACCGCCTACCTGGCCGACGTGATCCTGCCCGCCGGCGCCTTCCCCGAAAAGACCGGCACCTTCACCAACACCGATCGTTTGGTGCAGATGGGCAGGCAGGCGATCAACCCGCCAGGTGAGGCGAGACAAGACTTGTGGATCATCCAAAGCATCGCCAACCAGATGGGCTTGCCGTGGAACTACCAGCACGTGAGCGAAGTGTTTGACGAGATGCGCCACACCATGCCCAGCATCGGTGGCATCACCTGGGAACGCCTGGAACGTGAACATGCCGTGACCTACCCCTGCGTGGCTGAGGGGGACCCCGGTGACTCCGTGGTCTTCATCGACGACTTCCCGCGCGAAGGGGGCCGCGCGCGTTTTGTGCCGGCCGACATCATTTCAGCGGACGAGCGGCCAGACTTTGATTACCCGTTGGTGTTGATCACCGGGCGGCAGTTGGAGCATTGGCACACTGGCAGCATGACGCGCCGCGCCAGCGTGCTTGACGCCATCGAGCCCGACCCCACGGCCCTTGTGCACCCCTTGGACCTGGAGGCCTTGGGTGGCCAACCAGGCGATGTGCTGACCATCACGTCGCGTCGCGGTGAAGTGACGCTCTACGCTCGTGCTGACGAAGGCACGCCACGGGGTGCCGTGTTCGTGCCGTTTTGTTATTACGAGGCTGCGATCAATAGACTCACCAACGCGGCGCTCGACCCCTTCGCCAAGATCCCTGAGTTCAAGTACTGCGCCGTGCGCGCCACACTGGGTGGCGCGCCACCGGTGCAGGGCAGTTACGGCGGTGGTCAACTGTTGGGTCACCCCGCTACTGCTTAAGCGCAAAGTTGGGCACCAATACCTCGCAGTGGATGCCTTGCGGCGCGGTCTGGCGCCAAGCCACCTCGCCGCCCAGCAGCTTCACGCGCTTGCGCACGCCGCCCAGACCCAGGCCATGTGCCCAGGTAGCGGGGTCGCTGCCGATGCCGTTGTCGCGCACGTCCAAGCGCAGCGCTTGTTGGTCC
>JAYVRO010000118.1:0-7312 GCA_043776165.1 Rubrivivax sp.
GGGTAGTAGGTGTAGCTTGTGGTGTGACCCAGCGCGTCAACTTCACTGAGTTTTTGACCTCTTTCGTTGTAGGTGAACTGCACCGTGCGCGCCAGCACGCCGGGCTGCGCCGTGGCGGCAAAACCTTGTGCGCCGTTGGCGTCCTGCGTGGCCTGCTCAACGCTGGCGCAAAGCACTGCAATGGGTTTGCCGTCGGGCAAAACGGCTGACGATGGTGCGCAACTGGCCAGCACGCCGCCGTTGAAGGGGTTGGGTTGGCCGTTGTAGATGTGGGTGGTGATGCGATTGGGCTGTGCCACTTGTGTGGCCAAACGCCAGTCGGCGTGCCATGTCGTGCTGGTTTTGCGGCTGCCTGCTGGCAAGGCCGCGCCTTGTGCGGTGACAGGGCCGCAAGCGGCGGTGTTGCTCAGCCCTTCAACGCGGGTGGTTTCCAAGCCCGTGTTCGGGTCGTTCTTGAAGCAGGCGCGTTGGCCGTTGAAGTCATCGCGGCTGTCCACAAAACCGCTCAGGTCAAACGTTTGCGCACGCGTGCTGGCGTTGCAGCCCGCACCCGCAGGCTGGCTCTGCGACACCAAGCGCTGCACGCCGCCAGCCAAAGCAAAAGCAAACTGACGTTGGCTGCCGTCGGGCGCTTGCAGGGTCGCGCCTTCAATTTGGCCCCAAGTGTGGTCGCGCCAAACCACATTGCGTGCCGCGTCGTAGGTTTCTGTGACGCTCCATTGGGGCGGCACGGTGTAAGTCGCGGCGTAGCGGTCCACGCCGCCTGCCAGTTCGGTCGAAACGGCGCGCCCTGCGCCGTCGTAGCCATAGCTTGATCGGCGCACCCCGTCTTCGGCCACGACGCCGGTCAAGGCCCATGGCCAGCGAGCGTCGCCATAAAGAAACGTCAGCGGCGCCGCGCTGGGCCTGCGCACGGCACTGAGTTGCCCGGTAGTGTCGTAGTCAAAGTTCGTCTGGGCGCCGTCGGGCTCGATGAGTGCAGCGATGCGCGCCTGCGCGACACCTTGCGGGCGCTCGTATCGCAGTTGCACGGCGCGGCCTGCGGCGTCTTGCACGGCAATGAGCAAGCCTGCGGCGGGCGCCACACTTGCCGCAGTTGTGGCGTCGCTGTACTGAAACGTCAGGCGCGTGCCAGAGGCTGTGTGCATGGCTTGTAGTGCGCCGCCGGCATCAAATGTCTCGGTGGTATTGGCCTCGGAGTCGATGAAAGACCAGGTGCCGTTACCGTTCAAGAAGAGGCGATCGCTACTGAGCGCTTGTGGTCGAAACTGGCCAACGGCGTCGCGTGAAAAGCCAACGAACACGCCGCCGCCGCGGCCAACATGGGCGGCCAAGATGTTGCCGCGACCGTCGCGTTGGGCACTCAGCCGACGCAGGTGCGAGAAGTACCACAGTGGCCCGAATGCCGACGGGTCCTGCGCGGCATATTTGGCGTAGGTGATGTTGGCCGGTAGTTTTTCGCGGGTGTCGTAAACCGCCGACATCTCCACGCCCAAAGCGCGGCTCAGGGTTTCGGTTTGACGCTTCTGGCCGGTGAGCGGAAGGATCGGGTTGCCGAAGCAGACTTCTGGGTTGGGAAGGACCTTGTAGCGGTCGATGAAAGGGAGGCAACTTCCTTGAGGTTGGTACCAAGCTTGGCCCGGCTGCGCGCACTCGCACCGCGCAGGGTCTTCTGCGAACGCTGTGTCTGGGGCTTCACAGAACGCTCGCATGGTGTAGCTGGCGTCAACGGGGTTGTCGACGCACTTTGCCTCTAAACAGTACTGAGGGAAGGGGATGTCAGGCCGCTTGATACATTTCAGGACGGTGTGGGGAATCGAGTTGGGGTCGGTTAGTCGGCTCGCAAACATGACATTTGAGCCAGATTGCCGAAAGCGGCTACCTGTGAAAGGAGCTGCATTGGCCGAGCAATAGAACGCGCGCAAAACCAGACTGGTGCCCTCAAGAAATACTTCATACCGGGCTTGTGAAGCGTAGGTTTGATTGATCCACTTGGCCGCGTCGCCGGGATCTTTGAAAGCGCGGCCTGTAGTGTCGACGACGCCAGTAGTGCCGATCACATAAAAATTGGGTGGTGGTGGCAAATTGGACTGCGCGAGGGCGTCGGCTTGCCAGACGGTCAAGCTCAAGCTTGTGCAAAGGGCCAGCGTTGGCAAGTGCAGCAATGTGCGCGCAGCGAATAGCCAACTCAAGGTCGTAAGCGCCCTCAGATTTCGAACAAAAAAATCTGAGCGAAGTAGATCGCGCGCCGACAAAAGCCCATCGGGCGCACGGTTTGTGCGTCCGTAACGAACTGCTCGCATACGCCTCCCTGGCATTTTTGTTGCAAGGCCACTTGCGCGAATCACAAATGTTTGAATCACAAATGGCTTTTGCGAATTTAGCTGCGGTGCCAATGAACGTCATGGGTGCTTGCCCTGATAGCGGTGGCGGCCCGAAACGGGTGTGCAACTTCGTCGCCGGAGCGCACAAGACCTGCCTGATGTCACCCGGATAATCACGCCCTTCGCCCCGCGCCCTGTGTCACCGCAAGCCGCACCGCGCCAAGCCCTTCCGTCCCAGCATCCAGAGAACCCCTCACCATGGCCCAGTACGTTTTCACCATGAACCGCGTCGGCAAGATCGTGCCGCCCAAGCGGCAGATCTTGAAGGGCATCTCGCTCTCGTTTTTCCCTGGCGCCAAGATCGGTGTGTTGGGCGTCAACGGCTCGGGCAAGAGCAGCTTGTTGCGCATCATGGCCGGGGTCGACAAAGACTTTGAGGGCGAGGCCGTGCCGATGCCGGATCTGAAGATCGGGTACCTGGAGCAAGAGCCCAAACTGGCACCTGACCAAACCGTGCGTCAAAGCGTGGAAGAAGGCATTGGTGGGGTGCTCGCGGCCAAGAAGCGGCTGGACGAGGTGTATGCCGAATACGCCGACGAGAACGCTGACTTCGACAAGCTCGCGGCTGAACAGGCCGAGCTGGAATCAGTGATTGCCGCAGCGGGCAGTGAAAACACCGACTTGCAGTTAGAGATGGCCGCCGACGCGCTGAACTTGCCGCCTTGGGACGCGCAAATCGGCAATCTCTCGGGCGGTGAAAAGCGCCGTGTGGCGCTGTGCCGTTTGCTGCTGAGCAAACCCGACATGCTGCTGCTTGACGAGCCGACCAACCACCTGGATGCCGAGAGTGTGGAGTGGTTAGAAATCTTTTTGAAGCGCTTCCCCGGCACCGTGGTGGCCATCACCCACGACCGCTACTTTTTGGACAACGCGGCCGAGTGGATCCTGGAATTGGACCGCGGCCAGGGCATCCCTTGGAAGGGCAACTATTCAGATTGGTTGGACCAAAAAGAGAAGCGCTTGGAAGGCGAGCAAAAGAGCGAAGACGCGCGCATGCGGGCGATGAAAGAAGAGCTCAAGTGGGTGCGCTCCAACGCCAAAGGCCGTCAGACCAAGAGCAAGGCGCGTTTGGCGCGGTTTGAAGAGCTGAGTGACGTCGACTACCAAAAGCGCAACGAGACGAATGAGATCTTCATCCCCGTGGCCGAACGCCTGGGCAACGAGGTGATTGAGTTCAACGGCGTGAGCAAAAGTTTTGGCGACCGCTTGTTGATTGACAAGCTCAGTTTCAAGGTGCCCGCAGGCGCCATCGTGGGCATCATCGGACCCAACGGCGCGGGCAAGTCCACGCTGTTTCGCATGATCCAGGGCAAAGAACAGCCCGACTCAGGTCAAGTGTTAATCGGCAAAACCGCGCAACTGGCTTTTGTCGACCAAAGCCGCGAGACCTTGGAAGACGACAAGACCGTTTGGCAAGATGTCTCGGGCGGCCTGGACAACATCGTGGTGGGCAAGTTTGTGATGCCCAGCCGCGCTTACATCGGGCGCTTCAACTTCAAGGGCAACGACCAACAAAAGCAAGTCGGCAGCCTCTCGGGCGGTGAGCGCGGCCGCCTGCACTTGGCCAAGACGCTGGCCAAAGGCGGCAACGTGCTGATGCTCGACGAGCCCAGCAACGACCTGGACGTTGAAACCCTGCGCGCGCTGGAAGAAGCCTTGCTCGAATTTGCCGGCAGCGTGATGGTCATCAGCCACGACCGCTGGTTTTTGGACCGCATTGCCACGCACATCCTGGCCTGCGAAGGTGACTCGCAGTGGTTCTTCTTTGACGGCAACTACCAAGAGTACGAAGCCGATAAAAAGCGCCGCTTGGGTGAAGAAGGCGCGCGACCCAAACGCATGCGCTTCAAGCCGATACGTTGATGTCAGCGTGATGGCATGACGGCCCGCCTGCCGACCTTGCCCTGGCTGCTGCGCCAACGCAGCGCGGGGGCAGTGTGGGCGCGGGTACGGGTGATGGTGCCAATGAGTGTGGGTGTGTTGGCGCTGGCCGCGTGCGGCGCGCAACGCGACGAGGCGGTGATGAGCGGTTACGCCGAAGCCGAGATCATCTAGTTTGCGCCCTCAAGCGCCGGTGTGTTACGTGAAACGTTGGTCAAACGGGGTGACGCCGTCAAGCAAGGCCAGCGGCTCTTTGCGCTGGACGCTGATGCCGAAGGCCTGGCCCGCGACGGCGCCCAGGCGCGTCAACAACGCGCCGACGCACAGGCGCAAAACCTGCGCACCGGTCGTCGCCCCAACGAGTTGCGTGCTGTTGATGAGCAGCTGGCGCAGGCGCGGGCGGGGCTCTGGGCGTCGACTGTGGCGCTGCAACGCAACCGTACCTTGGTCGACCAAGGCTTCATCGCGGCCAGTTGCCTGGACGAATTGCTTGCTGCACGTGAACGCGACGCCGCCCACGTGGCCGAGTTGCAAGCGCAGCGCGCTTTGGCCGGCGAAGCTGCGCGCAGCGATGAGATCGCGGCCGCTGCTGCCGCGGCGCGCGGCAGCGCTGCCGACACGGCCTTGGCACGTTGGCGCGAAGACCAACGCCAGCGCGTCTCGCCCGTGAACGCACAAGTTTTTGATGTGATGTTCCGCGCCGGTGAATGGGTCAACGCTGGCGCGCTGGTGGTGGCGCTGTTGCCTGTGGGAGGCATCAAATTGCGCCTCTTCGTGCCCGAAGCGGCGCTGGCCAAGGTGGCCGTGGGCGCCACAGTGGCCGTGTCATGTGATGGTTGCGCAGCAGGCCAAAACGCCAGGGTCACTTATGTCTCGCCTCAGGCCGAGTACACCCCCCCGGTGATCTACAGCAACGCCAGCCGGTCGAGCCGTTGTGAACGACTTCGCCATTCGTGTGCGCAGGGGCGAAATCTGCGGTTTCCTAGGCCCCAACGGCAGCGGCAAGACCACCACCATCCGCATGCTCTGCGGCCTGCTCGCGCCCGACGCCGGCGAAGGCACCTGCTTGGGCCTGGACATCCGGCGCGAAGCAGGGTGCATCAAACTACGCGTGGGTTACATGACGCAACGCTTTGGCCTGTACGAAGACCTCAGCATCGAAGAAAACCTCGACTTCGTGGCACGCGCCTACGGCATGCCGGCGCGCCAGCAAGTGGTGCAGGACACACTCACGCGCCTGGGCTTGCAAGATCGTCGACATCAGCTGGCAGCGTCGCTCAGCGGCGGTTGGAAACAACGTTTGGCGTTGGCGGCATGCATGCTGCACGAGCCCGATTTGCTCTTGCTCGACGAACCCACCGCCGGGGTTGACCCGAAGGCCCGGCGCGACTTCTGGCAGCACATTCATGCCCTGGCCGCCGAAGGTTTGACGGTGCTGGTGAGCACGCACTACATGGACGAGGCCGAGCGCTGCCATCGTCTGGCTTACATCTCCTACGGCCGGTTGTTGGCGGCTGGAACGGGCGCTGAAGTGATCGACGCCGCGGGCTTGTCGACGTGGGAGTTGCTTGGCGAGCAATTGGCACAGGCCAGTGCACTGCTGAGCGCGCAAGCGCCCTGGATGGTGGTGCGCTTTGGCGCCACTGTGCACGTGAGTGCACCGCGCGGCGCGGACTTGCCATCGTGGCTGGCGCAACATGCACCGTATGCGGGTTGGCAAGTCAGGCCCATCGCCACGGGGCTTGAAGACGTGTTCATCGCACTCACGGAGCGAGCGCAAGACAACTTTGCGACCGCGTCCGCTGCATCCCCATGAGATGGCATCGCATCCTGGCCGTGTTGCGCAAAGAACTCGTTCAGCTGCGCCGCGACAAGCTCACTTTTGCCATGCTCATCGGCGTGCCGCTGATGCAACTGGTGCTCTTTGGCTATGCCATCAATGGTGATCCGCGCGGCCTGCCCATGGCGGTGGTGGCACACGACAACAGCAGCTTGGTGCGCAGCATTGTTCGCGCCGCCGAGAACACGCGGTACTTCAAGGTGGTGGCCAGCCCCGGTGAGAGCGAGGCCGAGGCCATGCTCACCAGCGGTACGGTGCAGTTCGTGCTGGTCTTCCCGGCGGATTTTCGCAGCGTTTGCTGCGTGGCGAAAAACCAGCCCTGGCCGTCTACGCTGACGCCACCGACCCCGCAGCCACCGGCCCTGCGGTGGCTGCCCTGCTGGCCATGCCGCAGCTTGCCTTGACGCATGACTTGATCGGGCCACTGGCCCCGTTGCGCGCCACAGCGGCACCCTTCGAGATGCGCGTGCACCGGCGCTACAACCCCGAAGGCATCAGCGCCTACAACGTGGTGCCGGGCCTCATGGGTGTCATTCTCACCATGACTCTGGTGATGATGACGAGCATGGCCATGACCCGTGAACGCGAGCGCGGCACGCTGGAAAACCTGCTGGCCACGCCGGTGCGCCCGATGGAGATGATGCTGGGCAAGATCGCATCCTACGTGCTCATCGGCTACGCCCAAGTGCTGATTGTTTTTGGCGCGGCACGTTGGTTGTTTGATGTTCCCATGGTGAGCAGTTTTGTCGTATTGACGGTCGGCGTGCTGGCCTTCATCGTGGCCACACTGACGGTGGGTTTCACGTTTTCCACCATCGCGCGTTCGCAGATCCAAGCCATGCAAATGGCCACTTTTTATTTCCTGCCCAACTTGCTGCTCTCGGGATTCATGTTCCCGTTTCGAGGCATGCCGGGTTGGGCGCAGAACATCGGCGAAGCGCTGCCACTCACGCACTTCTTGCGTTTGGTGCGCGCCGTGATGTTGAAGGGCGCCAGCTGGGGCGAACTGCTTGTGCCATTTGCCGTGATGGGGGGCTTCACGCTGGCCATGGCCGTGGTGGCCATGCTGCGTTATCGCCAGACGCTCGACGAGTAGGCGCCAGGTGTGACAGGCGCACGGATGGGTGAATCTTCACTCCCAGAGCCCCTGAAACGCGGGGTTGTTGGCCGGGGCCGTCATTTCTACACTGAACCGACGCCGGTGCCG
>JAYVRO010000119.1:0-2250 GCA_043776165.1 Rubrivivax sp.
TTGATTGACTTTGTCGATGTAGGCCTTCGCCACTTCCAGCCCTTCTTGGCCGGCTCCAGCGTTGAAACCGCTGAGCGGCATGCTGGTACCGATCACGATGTCGCCGCGGGTCTGCGCTTGGGCGTTTGGCGCCACGGGCAGCGTGACGTAACAGGCCAAGGCTGCAAGCGCAGCGTGCTTGAGGAAGTGGTCCATGGGTTGCCTTTTCGGACGTCTCAGCAGCGGCTCTTCACACAAAGGGCTGGCGAAGTTTACCCAGTGGGCCGGTCGATTTAGGAGTATCGATTGACGAGGTCGAACTGTGAGGTCATTCAACCGGGCGACGCATCGAATGCAATGCACGCTATACTGGCGAGCTTTGCCGATCACGGCACGAATTCACTGCCTTGGCAACCGCCCGGGCACGCAGACTGCAAGACAGGCCGTCTGAACATCAGACTGGAGAGAAATCATGGCACGCGTATGTCAAGTCACGGGTAAGCGCCCAATGGTGGGGAACAATGTTTCCCACGCTAACAACCACACCAAGCGCCGCTTCCTGCCCAACCTTCACTACCGCCGTTTCTGGATGGAAACCGAGAACCGTTGGGTGCGTTTGCGCATCAGCAATGCGGCGCTGCGCCTCATCGACAAAGTGGGCATTGAACAAGTCGTTGCTGACTTGCGCGCCCGCGGCGAAATCTAGACCCCTAAGCCTCACAGCACCCTCAGGAGCACACCATGGCAGCCAAAGGCGGACGCGAAAAAATCAAGCTGGAATCCACTGCGGGAACCGGTCATTTCTACACCACGAGCAAGAACAAGAAAACGACGCCTGAGAAGCTCGAATTCTTGAAGTTCGACCCGAAGGCACGCAAGCACGTGACCTACAAGGAAGTGAAGCTGAAGTAAGTCAGCCCAGGTCAAACACGCACAAAAAAGCCCGCTGCAGAGCGGGCTTTTTTGTGGCCGCGTCGGTGTTTCCGACGCGTTCAGGTTGCTGCTGTATCAGGCTTGTGCAGCGCGCAACTTGACCGAGAATTCTTGCAGCATGGCGATGCCACTCTCCTCCGCGCGACGGCACCAGGCTTGCAAATCGGCCACCAGTTGATCTACAGAGACGTTGGTCCGCGTCCACAGCTGACGAAGTTCTTCGCGCATCGTCACCATCTTGGCCAGCATGGGGCTTTCACCCAAGGCGTGTGCCAAGTCGGGCTTGAGGCCCTGAGGAATCATCTCTTCATCGCGATGCAGCCAATCTTTGGCGATGTGCAAGCTGCGCAGCCGCGCGCTGTTGTCAGCGCCCTGGGCTTTGAGCTTGTCGAACTCGGCACTCACGGCTTGGCGCAGTCCAACGGCGTACTTGGCCATGACTTCATAGCGGTTGGCGATGACAGCTTCCAACGTTTTGTCATCGGCCACGGCCTTCACGGAGCCAAGCGCCAGCTTGGGCACGGTTTTGCGCACTTTGGCCCAGCCCACCATTTCCATGGCGCGGATGTACATCCAGCCCACGTCAAATTCGTAGGGCTTGACCGAAAATTTGGCGGACGTTGGGTAGGTGTGATGGTTGTTGTGCAACTCCTCGCCGCCGATCACGATGCCCCAAGGGGTGACGTTGCGCGACGCATCAGGCGCTTCAAAGTTGCGGTATCCCCACCAGTGGCCAATGCCATTGATGATGCCGGTAGCCATCACCGGGATCCACAGCATTTGCACCGCCCAAACCGTGAGACCGATGGCGCCAAACAAAGCCAGGTTGATGACCAGCATCACGCCCACGCCTTGCCAGGAATAGCGCGTGTACAGATTGCGCTCAATCCAGTCGTCGGGTGTGCCCTTGCCGTATTTAGCAATGGTTTCAGGGATTTTTGATTCGGCGCGATAAAGCTCAACACCAGTCAATAGCAACGCTTTGATGCCGCGTGTTTGTGGGCTGTGAGGATCGTCTTCGGTTTCGCACTTGGCGTGGTGCTTGCGGTGCACGGCCACAAACTCCTTTGTCACCATGCCCGTGGTCAGCCAAAGCCAGCCGCGAAAGAAATGTTCTGGGATGGCGTGCAGGTCCAAAGCGCGATGCGCTTGAGCACGATGCAGGAAGATCGTGACAGAAGCGATGGTGATGTGGGTAAATACCAGCGTCACAATCAAAATCTGCCACCCACTGAGTTGCAGCAGACCATGCGACAGCCAACTCACAGCGGCATCACGCAGCACCATCAATTCATTCATGAGGGACCTTTGTATCTTGGGGGTAAGTCTGGCCGGGCT
>JAYVRO010000120.1:0-7263 GCA_043776165.1 Rubrivivax sp.
GTGGTGGCCCCCAAAGACCACGCCGTGGGCTTGAACGCCACGGTGGCCAAAGTGGCCAGTGGCGCGTCAGAGACCGTGCCTTACATGATGGTGACCAACTTGGCGCGCACGCTGAACGAGCTGAAAGAGCGCGGCATTCGCATCATCGGCGCCAGTGACGACGCCACCCAGACATTGTTCGAAGCCGATCTGCGAGGCCCCATCGCCCTGGTGCTGGGCGCTGAAGGCACAGGCCTGCGTCAGCTCACGCGCAAGACCTGTGATGAGCTAGTGAGCATCCCCATGAAAGGCGCGGTCGAGAGCCTGAACGTCTCGGTGGCTTCGGGCATTTGCCTGTACGAGGCCATGCGACAACAGGCGCTTAACGTTTGATGTGATGGTAAACGGCACGATGAAGATGAAGATGAAGGTGTAGGGATGGCCGAGCCGATCACGCTAAAAGTCAACGGGCGCACAGCCACCTCCCAGAGCCCCGCCAGCACGCCGCTGCTCTACGTTTTGCGCAACGAACTGGGCCAGCATGGCCCGCGTTTTGGCTGCGGCCTGGCGCAGTGCGGCGCTTGCACGGTGCATGTGGACGGTCGCGCCACGCGCTCTTGTGTTTACCCCCTGGGGGCAACAGCGGGCCGTGAAGTGACGACGCTGGATGGCCTGGCCGCGCAGTACCGGCAAGCCCGTTTTAAAGCCACCCTCCAAGCCACCGAGGAGGTTGAAAATCAGACCTTGCACCCCGTGCAACAAGCCTTCATCGACGAACAAGCCGCGCAATGTGGTTACTGCATCAACGGCTGGATCATGACGGCGGCTGCCCTGCTGGCCGACAAACCGCGTGCCACAGATGCTGAACTGCGCCAAGGCCTCAGCGGCCTCAAGTGCCGCTGCGGCACCCAAGTGAGCGTGCTGCGGGCGGTGAAAGCCGCCGCGCTGAAGATGCTGGCCGACAGGGCCGTGATGTGAACGCCCGTCTGCACGCCAACGTTTCACTTGACCGACGCGGGTTTTTGATCGGCGGCACAGGGCTGATGGTGAGTTTTGGCGCGCCATCGGGTGGATTGGCGGCCGAAGCGCCGGGCGCTGACGGTGCAGACACAGGCCCGTCACGACAGCGTCTGGACTCGTGGCTGGCGATCGACGCACAAGGTCACGTCATAGCGAGCGTGGGCAAGATTGACGCGGGCCTGGGCTTGCCCACCGCTTTGGCGCAAATCGTGGCCGACGAGCTCGATGTGGACATTGCGCAGGTGCACATCCGCATGGGCGACACCGCCATCACCGTGGACCAGCGTGGCACCGGGTCCAGCAATGGCATCACCGATGGCGGCGCCGCGTTGCGCCTGGCCGCAGCGCAGGCGCGCGTTTTCCTTATCGCCCGCGCAGCGCAGCGCTGGGGTCTGCCTGCCGCTGAGTTGTCAACACAAGACGGCGCGGTTCGGGTCACCTCAAACGTCAGTTCAAACATTCACCAGAGCCTGACCTACATCGACTTGCTGCAAGGCCAACGCTTTGACATTGGCGTGGACGCCAAGACACCGCCGCCCTTCAAGACGCCGCAGCAAGCACGCTACGTGGGCCAGTCGGTGCCACGGGTAGACATCCCATTGAAGGTGACCGCGGCCTACCGCTACCTGGTTGATCTGCAACTGCCTGGCATGCTGCACGCCCGCGTGTTGCGGCCACCCACGGCGGGCGCGCAGCTCCTGGGTGTGGACGCGATGCCCAACACGCCGGGCTTCATTCAACTTGTGACGCGCGGCAACTTCGCCGCCGTGGTGTGCGAGACCGAAGCGCAGGCCGTGTTGGCGGCGCGCGAGGCCAAACTGCTTTGGTCTGCGCCCACACAAACATGGCCAGGCCATGGCGACGCGCTGTATGCCTCGTTGCGCAAAGCCACGGTGAAGAGCCGCAAGGTGGATCGCAGCAACGGCGATGTCGACACCGCGCTGCAAACCGCTGCGCGCACGCTGGAAGCGCACTTTGAGGTGCCCTTCCAATCGCATGCCAGCATGGGCCCGGCCTGCGCTTTGGCGCGCATCACCGCGCAAGGCGCCACCGTGTGGATGGGCGGGCAAAAGCCTTACCCGCTGCGCCCAGCAGTGGCGGAGATGCTGAACATGCCCACCAGCAAAGTGCGGGTGGTGTGGCTGCCCGGCCCCGGCTCATACGGCATGAATGACGCGGATGATGCTGCGCTGGACTGTGTGCTCATCACCCAACTCTTAACGAACGAGGTAAGTCATTCAATCACACGAAACCGGCCGCTGCGTTTGCAGTACAGCCGTGCGGATGCCACGGCCTGGGACCCCAAGGGCCCGCCCGGTGTGTTTCATTTGCGCGCTGGGCTGGACAGCCAGAACCGCGTCACGGCTTTTGACTATTTGTCGCGCGGCTACTCGGGCCGCACGCGCCCGTCTGGCACCTCACGCTTTGGCGACAGCCTCACCGCGCGCTTGTCAGGCGGCCCGGCCACACGCAGCGAAGAGCTCTTTCAGATGTCGAGCGAAAACTACACCTTTGACAACAAGCGCGTGGCCGGTGAACTGGTGGATTGGGAGCACTCGCTCGCCACCGGTTTGCGCACCGCGCACCTTCGCGATCCCGATGGCTTGGCCACCTGTTTTGCCAGCGAAAGTTTCATTGATGAGCTGGCGTTTGCCTCCAGCAGCGACCCACTGCAATTCCGCCTGCGTTACCTGGCTGAGCCCCGCGCCGCAGCGGTTTTGCGCGCTGCCGCTGCGCGCGCAAATTGGCAAACCCGTGTGGGGCCCCAAGCCAGCATCGGCGGCAGCCAGCTCACCGGCCGCGGTATCGCCTACGCACCGCGCAACGGCGCCTTTGTGGCCATCGTGGCCGAAGTCGAAGTCAACGCCCAAACCGGTCGCTGGCGCGCCACACGATTCACCGTGGCGCACGACTGTGGTCGCGTCATCAACCCGCGCAGCCTGGAACGTGTCATTGAATCGAACGTGCTGATGTCGCTCAGCCGCGTGCGCTTTGAGGAAGTGCAGTTCGACGCCGAGAAGGTCATCAGCACCGATTGGGCCAGCTACCCAACGCTGGACATGACCGACGTGCCCGATGCCATCGACGTGGTGCTGGTGGGCAACAGCGGCACACGTTTTTTTGGCGCCGGTGAACCGTCCACACGGCCCATGACCGCCGCACTGGCCAATGCCTTGTTTGACGCCACCGGTCGCCGCTTGCGCTGCTACCCTTTCACGCCGCAGCGTTTGCTGGCTGCGCTTTCAACACCCAGGATGACCGATTGAAACTTGACTCTGCTACCCGTCGTCAAACCATCGCCACGGGTTTGGCGCTGCTCGCCCCCGCTGCGCTGCGCGCACAAGGTGATTGGCCCAGCAAACCCATCAAGATCATCGTGCCCTACGCGCCGGGTGGCAGTTCCGACCTGCTCGGGCGGCTCATTGCACGCCACTTGAGTGAAACGTTAAAACAGAGCGTCGTGGTGGACAACCGCGCCGGTGCCGGTGGCCTCATCGGATCGGCCGCCGTGGCCAAATCAGCGCCTGATGGCTACACCTTGGTGGTCTCGGGCATTGGCTCGCATGTCATCGCGCCGGTAGAAGCACCGCAGCACTTTGATGCGATGAAAGACTTCAGCCACATCGCCAGTCTTGCGGGCCCGCCCTTGGCCCTGGTGGTGAATGCCGAGACGCCGTACAAAGACTTCAAGAGCTTTGTTGATCTGGTGCGCGCCGACCCCAAGGGCCTGAGCTGGGGCTCACCCGGCCAAGGCACGCACGGCCATTTGACGGGCGAGTTGCTGCGCCAGGCGGCCAAGCTGAACATGGTGCACATCAGCTACAAGGGCGCGGGGCCTGCGGTGAGCGACCTCATCGCCAACCAGATTCAAGCCGGCATCATGACGCTCAGCTCAGCCAACGCGCACGTTGATTCTGGCAAGCTGCGCTTGATCGCTGTCACGTCGAGCAAGCGTGTCCCGGCCTATCCCAACGCACCCACATTGGCCGAGCTGGGTTACCCGGGTTTAACGGGCACGACCTGGTTTTCGCTCTCCGGCCCCGCTGGCCTACCAACGTCAATTGTTGACAAACTCAACGCCGAAGTGCGTCGCGGCATGAACACCCCCGCCGCGCGCGCCGTGTTGACGGCGGAGAGCATGGAAACGCTGGACCTGGACGCTGCGGCGTTCACCCGCTACGTGGCCAATGAAATCTCGCGTTGGACGCCGGCGATTCGGTCGGTGAAGACGCCAAGCTAAATCGGGGCGCGGACGATTTCTGACGCCTACGCTTCTGGGCTCGCGCCAAGTGGGCTGCGTTGACACGCCGCAAACCCCAGTGCTATCGTCCGATTCTCATTGGCGGAACGGCGTTCCGCTATGCTGAACGATCGATGATCGATCATTGGTTGATCAACAACCCCAGCTTTCTGCCCCTTGCCATGCTCAAACAAGAACAAAACGACCTGCTGACCCAAACCGGCTCGGGCACCGCCATGGGCGAGCTGTTTCGCCGCTACTGGTTGCCTGCGCTTTTGGCTGAAGAGGTGCTCGAGGTGGGTGGTGCGCCAGTGCGTTTGCAATTGCTCAGCGAGAAGATGTTGGCGTTTCGCGACAGCGAGGGCCGCTTGGGAGTGATCGATGAGTTTTGCGCGCACCGTGGTGTGTCGCTGTGGTTTGGCCGCAATGAAGAGGGTGGCATTCGATGCCCCTATCACGGCTGGAAGTACGACGTCACTGGCCAGTGCATGGAAGTGCCCAGCGAGCCGCCCGAGAGCAGCTACGCGCAGCGCATCAAGCTCAAGAGTTATCCGCTCATCGAACAAGGCGGCGTGGTGTGGATCTACATGGGCCCACCAGAGCTGCAACCACCGCCGCCCGCTTGGGAATTTGCCACCGTGCCTGCGGCGCAGAGCTTTACCAGCAAACGTGTGCAGGAATGCAATTGGCTGCAAGCGCTGGAAGGTGGCATTGATTCCAGTCACGTGAGCTTTTTGCACAGCGGCGCTTTGAACCGCGACCCACTCTTCAAGGGCGCCAAGGGCAACCAGTACAACTTGTCTGATTTGAGGCCGCAGTTTGAAGTTGTCAACGCCGACGGTGGGCTCTTCATTGGTGTTCGGCGCAACGCCGAAGAAGGCCACCATTACTGGCGCATCACGCCCTGGGTCATGCCTTGTTTCACCATGGTGCCGCCACGGGGCGACCACCCCATTCATGGCCACTTCTGGGTGCCGATAAACGACCACACGCACTGGGCCTGGAGTTTTGATTACCACCCGACGCGGGCGTTGAGCGACGTCGAAGTGCAGGCCATGAAAGACGGCCACGGCATCCATGTGCGCTACGTGCCCGGCAGCTTCCGGCCGCTGCAAAACAAGGACAACGACTACTTGATGGACCGTGCGGCGCAAAAGGCAGGCATCCATTACAGCGGCATTGAAGGCATTGCGATGCAAGACGCCTCGCTGCAAGAAAGCATGGGCGCAGTGCAAGACCGAACGCGCGAACACTTGGTTGCCACCGACAACGGCATCGTGATGTGCCGCCAACGTTTGATGCGTGCGGCCAAGGCCTTGGCCGAGCGCGGTGAGCCGCCGCCTGGCAACGAGCCGCACATGCAGCAAATCCGCTCGGTGGCGATGGTGCTGCCCAAAGCGCTGGCCTTCAAAGACGCGGCGGCTGACGCCTTGCGCGCCGAGCCGGGCAAAAAACACGCGTCGGTGTGACGGCCTTGCCGCGCACCGCCAAGGCTTGCAGTGTTTGGCAAACAACGGCCCGATGCAGCACAGCTGGCCGCCTTTGAGCAAGTGCGGTTGTGGACGCGGCAACGTTTCACATTACCAGAAAACGCCGCCGTGCTGGTGACTGAATTGACCTGTGACCTGAGCGGCTGCCCACCGCTGGAAACGGTGGTGGCTTTTTGGAGCGAGCCCGCGCACCGCCACCACTTCAAAGTCTTCAAACCTGTTGTCAATGTGTTGCAAGATGACTTGCCTTTTGCCTGGATGAAAAATGCGCTCATCGTGGCACCAGGATTTGAATGTGCTTGCTGCTAGCTCTGCGATTGAAATCACCATGACCCGACCGCAATTCACCACCGTCACGCGCAAGCAAGGCAACAATGCCGCCTTGATCGACCGCAGCGTGCAAGCCGCGAACTTCGACTTCGCTTTTCAAGACGTGCCCGTGCTGGTGGATGGTTTTCGGCGCATGGTGCGTGGGCTCGAATTTGACATCAGCGAGATGGCGCTCACCACCTACATCTGCGCACGCGCGCACGGTGTGCGCTTCACCGCATTGCCGATCTTTTTGGTGCGCGCGTTTCATCACGGTGCGATTCTGGTCAACACGCGAGCGGGCATCAAGTCGCCCAAAGACCTGGAAGGCCGCAAAGTAGGCGTCAACCGGGGCTACACGGTCACCACCGGCCTGTGGGCCCGCAGTGTCTTGCAGCAAGAACATGGCGTTGACTTGAGCCGCATCACCTGGGTCTTGTCGGGTGATGAACATGTGGCGCCATACCAGCCGCCCGCCAATGTGGTGCCGGTGGACATTGGCAAGAAGCTGGCCGACATGCTGGGCACGGGTGAGCTGGCTGCGGCCATTGGCATCGAAGCCGGGCATCCCGACGTCGCGCCCCTGATTTCCAGCGGCGAAGACGCGGGATTGAGCGCCCTGCGCACGCGTGGCCACTATCCCATCAACCACCTTGTGGTGGTGCGTGACGAGACCTTGGCAGCGCACCCGAATTTGGCCGTCGACGTGTTCAACGCCTTCGCCGAATCCAAACGCATCTACATTGAAAAACTGCTCAACGGCCAGATTGAAAAACCGACCGCCGTCGACCAATTGCACCAACGGGTAGCCGCCATCACCGGCGATCCTTTGCCCTACGGCCTTGCTCCCAACCGCGCCATGCTGGAAGACGCGCTGGACCATTGCCTGACGCAAGGCATCATCACGCAGCGGCCCTCGGTTGCATCGTTGTTTGCGCCGAGCACACACGCGTTGACCGCCTGAACGAAGCCCATCGCCATGAACACCACCGCCGTCACGATCCCCCAACTACAACGCATGAAGTTAGACGGTCGCAAGATCGTCGGCACCGTGGCCTGGGACTGGCAAATGGCCCAGGTGGTGGACCGCGCTGGCGTTGACATCGTGAGCGTGGGCGACACCGTCGGTGTGCACATGCTGGGCCACAGCAACCCGCTTGAAGTGAGCATGGACGAGATGCTGATGGTCACCAAGGCCGTGCGCCGAGGTGTCAAGCGCGCGCT
>JAYVRO010000121.1:0-2226 GCA_043776165.1 Rubrivivax sp.
TTCTCGGCAAAGTCGAAGGGCAACTGGTCCATCAGGTCTTGTTCGGCGTTCAAGAAACTCAACCAGCGCGGCTGTGATTCTTCAATGATGGCCACTTCCACGCGGTCGATCATGGGCAGTTTGCGGCCCTTGAATTTGGCGGCAACGGCCTGCAAACGTGCGTCGTCTGCTGGCGGATGTTCGTCGTACAGCACCTCGCGATAGGCCGTGTTGCGCGCCATCACGATGCGCGAGCTGCGCGTCCACTGCGCCAGCTTGTAGGGGCCCGTGCCCACGGGGTGCTCGCTGATCTTGTCGCCATAAAACTCCACCACCTCACGCGCCATCGCACCCGTCACACCCGCCAAGGCCATCAGGCCGTTGAATCGTGGTGCGGGCTCGGCCAAGCTCACCTGAAACGTGTAGCGGTCGATGGCTTTGAGGCCCGCCACATCCCGGTCGTAATCGAACGGCGTTTTGTCGGTCAGGTGGCGCTTGCGTTGCTCTGACAAACCCAGCAGCTTGGCGCCTTCTAGCAAGTACAAGCGTCCGCTCTTCCAACGCGGGTCGTAGTGGCGCTTGATGGTGAACACGTAGTCCTGCGCCACGAGTTCCCGCCGCTGGCCCTTGAAGGCCGCGTCGTCGGTGAAATAGATACCGGGTTTGATGCGGTAGGTGAACGTTTTGAAGTCGGCCGAGACCTCGGGCAAGGCGACGGCCGTGTTGGGCCGGATGCGCGCCGGGTGCGCCAGATATTCGTACTCCATCGGCGCTTCAAACATGCCGCTGTTGATAATGTTGGAATACAGATCGGTGATCTGTACCGGATCGAACCCTGACTCGGCGATGAGGAAGGCGTAGCGCAACGTTTTGCCCGCACCGCTGGTTTTGTTGACCTGCGCATGGGCCACGCCACAGGCCAACAACAAGGCGGCAAGCCCGGTCAAACAAGCGTTTTTTATCATCGTGATGGCGCTTGAACACGCGCTTCAACAAAGGCGCTGAGTCTAGGCGCGTGAACCCCGCTTGGTCATGGCTGAAAACCCCCTTCAAGGGGCCTGTCACGAGAGGGAAACCCCGCAACAAGGCGTGGAAGCGGCCCCCTACACTCGCGCCTTCTTCGCCCTTGGGGGCCCTCAACCCATGACCGCTTACCTCGTCCGCCGTCTCTGGCAAATGATCCCCACGCTGATTGGCGTGGTGCTCTTGGTGTTTTTGCTCTTCAAAGTTTTTGGCGGTGACCCGGCCGAAATTTTGGGCGGCCTGAACGCCACGGCAGAGCAAGTCAATGCCATCCGACAAAGCCTGGGTTTGAACGAGCCTTGGTGGGTGCAGCTCGGCATCTTCGTCAAACAAATAGCCACTTTCGATTGGGGCAAAAGCTGGGCCACCAATGAGGCCGTAAGCAACCTGTTTGCCACCCGCTTACCTGCAACGTTAACCGTCATGACACCCATCTTGGTGCTCGATGTGTTGCTGGCTTTGCCCATCGCCATGTGGGTGGCTTATCGGCGCGGCTCACTCACCGACCGCGCCATCATGGTCGTCACCACGGTGGCTTTGTCGATCTCGTTTTTGGTCTACGTCATCGTGGGCCAATACGTTTTTGGCTTCCAGCTCGGCTGGTTCCCGGTGCAGGGCTGGAGCGATTCTTTCTGGACCAACCTGAGCGTCTACACCCCGCTGCCCGTGCTCTTGGCCGTGATGGTCGGTGTGGCGCCGCAAACCCGGCTGTACCGCAGCTTTTTGCTGGATGAGCTGGGCCAGGACTACGTGCGCACGGCGCGCGCCAAAGGCATGACCGAAGGCGTGGTGCTCTTCAAACATGTGCTGCGCAACGCCATGATCCCGATCCTGACCAACATCGGTTTGCAACTGCCGGGCATTTTTGTCGGCAGCTTCTTGATCGAGGTGTTTTTCTCGATCCCGGGCTTGGGCCGTGAAGTGCTGCTGGCCGTGAACCGCAGTGACTATCCGGTGATCCAGGCGGTGACGATTTACCTCGCGGTGCTGACCATGTTCATCAACCTCTTCACCGACGTCATGTACAAAGTGGTCGACCCACGGGTGGTCTTCAAATGAGCGCGGCCATGAACACCACGGTTTCTACCGACGTTAACGTTCTGAACGACGCGCAACAGCAAAGCGAAGGCGTGTGGCATGCCGCGTGGCGGCGTTTCAAGACCGACCGTGTGGGCTTTGCCAGCATGCTCATCGTGGCGGTTTTTTTGCTCGTGATCTTGCTCG
>JAYVRO010000122.1:0-7224 GCA_043776165.1 Rubrivivax sp.
GGGTCGTCAGGCAGGTCATGCACAAACTGCGCGTCGATGTTCAGCCTGTCGGGCCGCAATTGTTTGAGCTGCAAAAGCGACAAGGCGCCCGCCCCAAAGTTCGTCACCACGCGCCCCGCACCGGCCTGGCGCCACTGGGCCGACTGGCGCAGTGCGGCGTCGCTGCCGAGAGCACGATCGCACTCACTCAGGGCCAGGGCCACTTCACGCGGGCGCAGACCAAAAGTTTGCATGGCCTCGTGAAGCACGCGCGGCAAACCGGGGTTGGACCATTGCGCATGCGTCATGTGGATAGTTAAAAACTCTAACCCGGTGCCTGTGTTGCACCACTGGGCGTAGTCGGCGCAAGCCTGGGCAACCATCCAGCGCGCCAGACCAGCGAGCCAAGCGCTGTCAGCGACTGCGGGAATGAACTCCTGCGGCCACAGCAGGCCGCGTGACGGGTGCGGCCAGCGCAGCACAGCGTCGCATCCCACAACGCGCCCACGGCCCACGTCCACCACCGGTTGGTAGTAAAGCGCCAGTTGCTGGCCCGCCACCGCCGACTGAAGTTCTTGCGCAAGGGTTTTCAGGCGGCGCAGCTCGGCGTCCATGTCGGGCTGATAAAAAGCGTAGTGCGCCTGCCCTGGGCCCTGGCTGCGTTGGAGCGCGGCCCCCGCCATGCGTTGCAACGCCGCGAAGTCGGTGGCGTCGCCCGGATACATGGCCACGCCGATGTGGGCAACGCTGGCCGCTGAGGCCACTGGCGCCGCCGAGGCCAAGGCGTCCTGCGAAGTGGCCAGTGCTGCCAAAACACGCTCGCAGGCGCTGGCCACTTGCTGCCATGAGCCCACCTGGGGCAGGAGCACGACGAACTCGTCGTCACCAGCGCGGCACAGCACGTCGGAATCGCGTAAACACTGCTGCAACCGCATGGCGGTTTGGCGCACAAACTTGTCGTGGGCTTCTTGACCCAGGGCGTTGTCGACATGGCTGCGGCTGTCCAGCTCCACGACCCAAACGGCCATGGATCGACTCTGCCGTTTGGCCAGCGCAGCGTGGTGCTCAAAAATTTGTGCCAGCAGGTTGCGCTGGGGCAGACCGGTGAGGCCGTCGTGTGTGGCCAACCGGTGCAGCGCGACACTCTTGGCGTCCAGCTCACCCAACAAATCCAGCACCTGTTCGCGTGCTAATGTCAATTGTTGGCCCACCTGGGCCAGCTCGTCATTGCCCTGCCACTCCACAGCAGGGTGGGGATCGGCGGTGGCCAACTGTCCGGCCTGCCACTTCAAAGTGTGCAAATCGCGGGTGAGCCGCCAGCCCAACACCACGAGCAGCACGGCCGCGCACGTTGCCAACTGCGCCGCCAGCAGGCTGGCAGACGCGGGTACCACCAACGCGGGCAGCAAGATGCCCGCTGCTGTGGCCAGCAAGAGCGCCACACGCAGCGGGATGAAAGTGAGACGACCCAACACAGCACCTTCCGAAGTGACACGGACCTCCCCAGCATGTCGGCCTCCGTCGCGCAGACTTGAGCTGCCCAGTTACGGCCGCCCCGGTACTTCTGCCCAGGTACTTCTGCCCAAGTACTTCTGCCCAAGTACTGCCGGTCTCGATTAACCTCGTCGGATGCCCCCTGAGACGCCTTTTGCGATGGACGTTTGCCTGTGCGCCGAAATGCCCCAAAGCGAGCTGGCCGCGTGGCGCCAGGCGCTGGCCGCAGCACTGCCGCAAGCGCGCTGGCTGAGTGTCGAAGAGGCCCGTGCGGCACCTCAGCAGGTGCGGGCCGCGGTGGTTGCCAACCCCGGCCCAGGGCAATTGCAGGTGCTGCAAAACCTGCCCCGTCTGGCCCTTGTGCAGTCCTTGTGGGCCGGTGTCGACAAACTCTTGGCCAGCGCCGACATGCCCAGGAACGTGCCTTTGGCGCGCATGGCGGACCCTGCGATGAGTGCGGCCATGGCGCAAACCGCGTTGTGGGCCGTGCTCGCCTTGCACCGCGGGTTTTTTGCCTACGCCCAGCGCCAGCGTGCGGGACAGTGGCGTCAACACCGGCAGCTGCGGGCTGGTGACATCACGGTCTGTGTGCTGGGCATGGGCCACATGGGGCGGGCGGCGGCGGCTGCCATCGCGCAGTTGGGATATGCCGTGGAGGGCTGGCGCGCAACCCCCCCTTCGGCCGCCCTGGCCACCGATCCATGGCCCATTCACCACGGTTTGGCGGCCCTGCCGGCGCTTTTGGGCCGCAGCCAGATCGTGGTCAACCTGCTGCCCTTGACCATCGCTACGCGCGGCTTGCTTGACGCGCGCTTTTTTGCCGCCCTGCCCAGCACGGCCAGCGTCGTGAACTTGGCACGAGGCGCGCATGTGGTGGACGATGACTTGCTCGCGGCACTGGCCAGCGGACACATCCGCCACGCCGTGCTCGACGTTTTTCATGCCGAACCCCTGCCCAGCCATCACGCCTTTTGGCAGCACCCTGCCATCACCTTGTTGCCTCATGTCGCGGCGTTAACAGACCAGCGCAGCGCAGCCACTGTGGTGGCCAACAACTTGCGCGCGCTGCACAACGGCGAGCCGCTACAGCACCTGGTGGACCACCAGCGCGGCTACTGAGCCTAGGCTGAACGATGGCACAAGACACCGCGCCGACCGCGACCCCGCTGCCGCCACTGCGCGCGGCCTGGGCACCCGCCACGCGCTGGCACCTGCGTTTGCTGGGCGGCTTTGTGCTGGACGATGGCCAGTTGCTCATCACCCGCTTGCCCAGCCGTGCCGCGACACTGTTGCTGGCGCGTTTGGCGCTGTGGCCACAGCGATTGCACCCGCGCGAAGAGCTGGCCGACTTGTTGTGGCCCGGTGCAGAGGCCGCCGTCGGCCGCAACAGGTTGCGTCAAACCTTGTCGACGCTGCGCAGCCTGATCGAACCCCCGGGCAGTTTGCCCGTGTTGCAAGCCGACCGCGTGGGCTTGCGTGTGCTTCCAGGCGGTTTGGGCTGCGACGTGGCCGTGTTCGAGCGGTTTGTGCGCGGCGGGCAGCTTGAGCTGGCGGCGCAGGTCTATCGCGGCGAACTGCTGCCCGGTTTTTATGACGAGTGGGTGAACGACGAGCGGCTGCGTTTGCGCAGCCTGGCAGATCGCTTTGACGCGCCAAGCGCCGGCACCATCGCGCCTGCGCTGTTGCCCAAGGGCTTGCAGGACACACCGGCACCTGCCTGGCCCGTCGTAGCGCCGCCGAACCCACATGTGCTGGTGCCCACCTACCTCACCCGCGCCTTTGGTGTGGACGAGCAGCTCGCGCTGCTGCGTGCGCAGGTGCAAACACAGCGACTCGTCACTGTGCTGGGCCCGGGGGGCAGCGGCAAAACTCGGCTGGCCGCCGCCCTGGCCACAGAACAAAGTGCTGCCACGGCGCAGCCCACGGCTTTCGACCGCGTGGTCTTTGTCGCCCTGGCCAGCTGTAGCAACAACGAGGCCCTGCTTGACAGCCTGGACAGCGCCTTGCACTTGCGCCCCGGCCCGGGTGAGCTGGCCGCGCGCGTGGCACAGCAGTGGGCCGGCCAACGCGTCTTGCTGGTGCTGGACAACCTGGAACACCTGCTGCCCGGTGCAGCTGAGCCGGTGTTGCAGTTGTTGGCGAGCAGCGCCAGCATGCACTTGCTGGTGACCTCACGTCGGTTGTTAGACATTGACGGCGAACGTGAATGGCACATGGCGCTGCTGCCATTGCCCACGCACGGATGCAACCTACCCCTGGCCGCCGCCAACCCAGCGCTGGCACTGTTTGTTGACCGTGCGCGTGCCGCGCGGGCGGACTTTCATTTGTCTGCGCGCAACCTGGAGACCCTCATCGACCTGGTGCACGCGCTTCAGGGTTTGCCTTTGGCCATTGAGCTGGCGGCATCGCGCGTGCGCACCGTCTCGCCCAAAGACATGCTGGTCCACCTCACGCAAGACGAGGTCGCTGCCAGCCCAACCCCGGGGTTGGAGCTCTTGCAACGCCGTGGGTTTGGCGGCGCCCGCACGGGCCCAGAGGCGCGGCATGCGTCGATGGAGCGCGTGGTGCGCTGGAGTTGGCAGCAGCTCAGCCCCGCCGCGGCGCGCTTGTTGGCCACGATCACCGTCTTCAAAGCGCCTTGCACAGCCGCTGCCGTGGTGGCCGTGTGCAAAAGCGGTCGTGAACCCGGGCCCCACCATGACACCCATGCTTTGCTCGATGAATTGCTATCGCACTCGATGCTGATGGGCCACACCGTTGACGACGGCAGCCTGCGTTTTTCGCATTACGAACCCGTGCGTGAATTTGCGACCACGCAACTTGATGCCAGCGAAGCGCCCGCGCTGCGCGAGCGCCACCGCCACTGGTGGCAGCACTGGGCCCAGCGCCTGGGCGCCACGCCACCGCTGGCCGAAGTGCGGGCCAGCCTGCCCGACATCACATCGGCCATGGCCGGCGCTGTGCTGGACGACGTCGCCGACCAAGCGCTGCACCTGGCCGTGGCACTGCGCAAAGCCTTCAAGGATGTGAGCCCACCCACACAGGCCCTGGCCAGCCTTGAAATCGCGTTGCATCGCAGCCAAGACCCTGCACTGGCCAGCCAGGTGCACAGCCTGCTGGGCATGTTGTACTTTGACTTGGGGCAACGCGACAGGGCCTTGGTCCATGCCGAGCAAGGCGTGGTGTTGGCGCCCCGGCCAGACGTCGCGCAGGGCACACCCTGCACACCTTGCACACCCTGTGCGCCCGACGCATTCAACACGCGAGCCAGTGCACTGCATGCTTTGGCCAGCGTGCGTTGGCGCACGCGACACCTGCTACCCAGCTTGCCAGCCCTGCTGGACGAAGCCCTGGCCTTGGCGCAAGCCTGCAATGGCATCGAGACACAAGCCAGCATCTGGGCCCTGCGTGCCTTCATGGCCAACGTGCACGAGCGCGACTTTGCCAAAGGAGAAGTGCTGCACCACCGTGCTTTGGCGCTGTGGCAACAAGCGGGCAACGCTGCCTCCATCAACGGCGGTCTCTACAACCTGGCCGTGTGTGCGCAGCACCAGCGTCGTTGGGGTGAGGCCTTGATGCGGCTGGAAAGTGTTTTGGCCACGGCGCGCGCGCAGCACGACTGGCTGCAAGTCAGCTCTGGCCTGAACGTGCAGGGCAACTGCATGGCCGGGCTGCGTGAGTGGCCCGCCGCCGTGGCCTCGTACTGCGGAGCGGCTGATGTCGCCTGGCGCATCAACGAGCCTCAAGCCCTGCTCTACGCGCTGTGGAACGCGCCACGCGCGTTGGCCCACGCGGGCCAGGCAAGGTTGGCGGCGCAGTTGATGGCCTTTGCCGTCACGCATTGGACGCAGCACTTTGGCCAGCTCGGCGCCAGTGACTGCCACGAGCTGCGCTTGTTGCAGCGCCTGGTGGGCGCACAACTCTGTCCCGCGCAAGTACAAGGGGCTTGGCGTGATGGCAGCGCACTGACACTGAGTTCAGCCCGCGCCTTGCTGCGCGATACCGTGGCCGATCCGGACAAACCCTAGCTTTACCGATTTCCCCCTGAACGGGGGGTGGTGTGCACCCGTTTCTAGCGGTGTTCGCTAACGTTTTACTAGCGTTTGCCTAACGGTGACCCCCGATCCTGCTGCCCAAGGCCCCAGCCCTGCCCAGGTGCAGTGCAACGGTCGCCATCAAAGCCAACGCGCCGTAGGGCGCAGATCGGGAAAACCGTCATGAACACCACCACACTTCGGGCCCGCAAGACGAGCTTGGCCATGGCCGCCACCCTGGCGCTTGGCGCCATGGCACCCACCGCGGCCAATGCGGCCGTGTGCAACTGGATCCCGGGCGTGGGCACCTGGAACGTGGCGGCCAACTGGCTGTGCGGCGTCGTACCTGGCGCGGCCGACAGCGCTGTGGTGGGCGCTGGGCTGGTGGCCAACGTCACGGCCTTTCAGGCGGCGACCACGTTGAGCAATTCAGGCACCGTCAACCTGGCCAACAACTCGGGGCTGGGGCTGCTGGGCAGCAACACCAACAGCGGCATCATCAATCTGAACTCGGGCGGCAACAACACCGACTTGAGCTTCAGCGGCATTGCTGCGCTCAATGGCAGCGGCAGCGTGAACACCAGCAACACGCAGGCTAACCGCATCTTCGCCAACGGCGCATCGACGCTGACCATCGGTGCTGGCCAGACCATCCAGGGTGCGGCCCAGATCGGCGTTGGCACCTTGTTGACGCTCATCAACAACGGCACCATCGCCGCCACGCAGAGCGCTGGTGTGACCATCAACAGTGGCGCGGGCATCACCAATAACAGCGTGATGCGCGCGGATGGCGGCCTGCTGAACTTGCAGAACACGAGCTTCAGCCAAAGCGCCAGCGGCACCTTGAATGCCATCAACGGCAGCGTCTTGCAGCTCAGCAACTCGTCGATCACCGGCGGCAGCTTCAGCTCGGCCAGCGGTGGCGCGGTGGCCACAGCTGCGGGGTCCTTCAACAACACTTTGTCGGGTGTCACCAACACCGGCTCGTTCAACCTCGTCAACAACAGCGGCATCGTGCTGGGCGGCACGCTGACCAACACCGGCACGATCAATCTGAACTCGGGCGGCAACAACACAGACATCGCGCTGTTGGGCTCGCAGTCGATCTTGGGCGCTGGCACGGTGGTGATGTCGAACACCTTGGCCAACCGTATTTATGGCACTGGCGCCACGCTCACGCTGGGGGGTGCGCAAACCATCACCGGCTCGGGCACCATCGGCGCTGGCGTGGCTGGCTTTGCGTTGGCCAACCAGGGCACGATCATTGCGTCGTCGTCAGCGGGGCTGCTCATCAATGCCGCCGCTGGTGTAACCAACACCGGTACCTTGCGCGCAGATGGCGGCACCTTGTCTTTGCAAACCACCATCAACAGCGGCGGCGGCACCATTGAGGCACTCAACGGCTCACAGGTGCAACTGCTGAACGGCGCTGTCATCAACAACGCCAGCTTTTCGTCCATTGGGGCGGGCAGCGTGATCACCACAGTCAACGGCGGCACCATCACACTGGGCGGCGGTACCGTGGCTGGCGCCATGACGATGGCGAACAACTCTTTCGTGCGGCTGGTCGGCGACCTGACCTACAACGGCACGCTGACGATGAACTCGGGGGGCAACAACACCGACTTGATCCTGGACGGCGCGCGCACCATAGGGGGTACTGCAACCATCCAGATGTCCAACACCTTGGCCAACCGGCTGTACGCGGCCAACCCCG
>JAYVRO010000123.1:0-2217 GCA_043776165.1 Rubrivivax sp.
GCCACCAGGCCCACAAAGCAAGCCGCCATCCATTCGATGGCCGCAATGATGCGGTCGGCAAAAGATGGGGGCGGAGCTTGCAGTGGAGTCATGTCTAGCGTTAAAGCGCAGACTTGTACTTCACCAGACTTGCCTTCAGCGCATCCATCACTTGTTTAGGGTCACCCCCGGCCTTGCGCACACCCTCTGCCCACTGATCGCTCACAGGCGCCACGGCTTTGCGCCAAGCGTCCAACTGCTCGGCGTTGAGTTTGACCATCTCATGCCCTGGCAAAGCCGCCACTTTGGCGCGGCCGGCAAACTCAAAATCGGCCCAGGTGGAAGCCACCTTTTCAGCCCACTCTGTTGTGCAGTGGTCGTCGATGACCTTCTTTTGCGCGGGCGACATGGCGGCGATCTTGTCTTTGTTCATGACCCACACAAAAGGCGTGGCATAGAGCGGCACATCGATGTGAAAGTTCACCACTTTGTCGATGCCAAAGAGACCCAATGAACCCCATGGAAAGGTGATGGCGTCGGCCACGCCGCGTTCAAGAATGTCACGCGCTTCAGGCGCTGAGCTTTGCACGTTGGTACCACCCAACAGCGTGACCATCTGGCCGATCGTGTTGGTGGCGGGGCGCACCTTCATGCCCTTCAAATCAGTGGGCAACACGACTTTTTTGCGCGAATGCAAGCTACCCGGGTCATGCAAAAAAGCAAAGCAGACCTGCACGTCTTTCATCTCTTTGGCGGCGTAGGCGCGGTACCAGGCGTCCACTGCCGCACTGCCACCTTTGGCGTTGGCAATCTGGAAGGGCAAGGACGCCGCTGCAAAGATCGGGAAACGTCCAGGCTGGTAGCCTGGGTTAACGTAGGCCACGTCGGCAATGCCGTCGCGCGCCATGTCATAGTGATCAAACGCTTTGCCCAGTTGTTCGCCGGGGAAAAGCGTGGTGTTGATCGAGCCGTTGCTGGCCTTTTTCACCGAGTCTGCCCAGGCCTGCAAAGCAGGATTCAGCGCATGTTGTGCAGGCACCCAACTGCCCAATTTCAGAGTGACTTGTTTGTCCTGCGCAAAGACTGGGCTGGCGCACAGCCCAGCCAAGACAAGCAGGGTTTTTTGAGCAATGTGCATGCGCTGTCTCCTGTTAAAACAGCGCCCATTGTGGCTAGCCGTCACGACCTCCCAGCTACGTGGAAACCTGGGAGCACGGGCGGTTTTGTCGCGCCTATTTCAATGCAGGTTTTGAGCGGAGGCATCCATGGGGATCGGTACACACGAGTTCGCCAGATTTCGCAAGGCGTCTTTTGCGGCGCCTTTGCTCTGGTTCTTGCTTGTTGTCGGCGCCGAGCAACCCAAGGCCCAGACAACCCCGCCAACGCTGCCAGCTCAGGCCACAACCGGCATGCCTTCACTGAAAGCCAGCGGCGGTGGTCTGCTGCGCATCTTCGGCTTTCAGATTTACAACGCCTACCTCTGGACTCCCGTGGGTTCAACGTTCGACCCAACCCAACCCCATGTGCTCGACATTCACTATCTGCGCACGTTCTCTGCGAAGCAACTCGCCGAACGCAGCATTGACGAGATGCGCGGGCAGGGCACGGGCAGCGAGGCGGTGTATCCGAAATGGACCAGCGAGATGCTGCGCGTGTTTGCTGATGTCAAAGAAGGTGATCGTCTGACGGGCGTCGCCACCACCCATCGAACTGCGAAGTTTTTCCACAACGGAACATTCCGAGGTGAGGTCACTGACCCTGCGTTCACAGATGCGTTTTTCGGTATCTGGCTGAGTGACAAAACATCACAACCTGGCATGCGCGATCGCTTGCTGGGCAAGCCCTGGTTGTGACCCAAGGCGGCCCGTCAGGGCAATCAAGCCAAGCGGCTCATGGCCGAGGCCTCGTAAGGGTTTGAGCGCGCGTCCAAGATGCTGCCGACCCAGACCTCGGCCTTGAAGCCCGGTGGCAACTTGATTTTGTTAATCGACAGCTTGTCGGCTGCAGTCGGGATGGGAAAGAAGGCACCGGTGCCATCTTCATGGCGACGTCGGTGACCAAGTCAGGGTGTGTTCGGGCGACGACGGAACCAGCGGACGGGTTGTACTCGAATTGGCCTGGGCGCTGCGCCAAGTGTCTTCAGCGCAGCATCCAGCGCACTGCCCATGTCGTCGCTGAGCGCGGCTTCTCTGGCAGCTTGGATGGCGGCAGTGCGGGCCGCAGCGTGCGGCATGGCGG